>NZ_JAGKRI010000136.1:0-7394 GCF_017939255.1 Aeromonas sp. Prich7-2 | reverse complement strand
GGGACTCAAACTTTCCGGGAGGACAGGCGTGAATGAAGTCGAGAGCTTGGTCGATACGCATAAAAAAATCCGAAACCCAACAAGGAGTTTCGGATTCTTACACAGCCTGAGGATCGGTCAATGGATCCTTAACTGATCGGCATTACAACCTAGCCCCTACTTTTCATCTGCCTTTGTTGGCAAAATAAGGCCCCCGATGAAACCAGACAGGGGATGCACCTCCCTGCGGTTCCGCCACAATAACAATCAGCAAACAGATCGGAGCTTACCCTTATGGCCCGCAAACACGCCCAGGTCGTGGACAGTGAAGTGGAATTTCCCGCCGACGTGCAACTCGTTTCCACCACGGATCTGCGCGGCGTCATTACCTACGCCAACCCCGCCTTCTGCCGCATCGCCGGTTACCAGGTCGATGAACTGGTCGGCCACAACCACAACCTGGTTCGCCACCCCGACATGCCCAAGGCCGCCTTCGCCGACCTCTGGGATCGCCTCAAGGAAGGCAACCCCTGGCGGGGAGTGGTGAAAAACCGCTGCAAGGATGGCCGCTATTACTGGGTCGACGCCTACGTCACCCCCATCTACGAGCACGGCAAGATAAGCGGCTACCAGTCGGTGCGCTGCAAGCCCGACCCCCAGCTCAAGCAGGCTGCCGCCCAGGCCTATCGGGCCCTGCTTTCGGCCGAGCAACGGGGCACCCCGGCCCGCCCCTCGCTGCGCCGTTTCAGGCCGCTGATGCTCGGCCTGCCGCTGCTGGCGCTGCTGGTCTGGGCCGCCCTCACCCAGGGCCCCCTCACCGCGCTGCTGATGCTGCTTCCCCCCCTCGCCATTGCGGGCGCCTATTGGCGCGAGCTCATCGCCTTGCCCCGCTATCTCAGGCAGCTCGGTCAGCAATATGACAGCCTGACCCGGCTGGTCTATTCGGGGGATGCCCCGGGTGCCATCGCCGATTTTCACCTGAAGATGCTGCAGGCCCGGATCCGCACCGTGCTGGGGCGGGTCGACGATGCCACCCATCCGCTTCAGGCCCTGGCAACCGATCTGCAAGACTCCTCACACCGCGCCTTCCTCGACATCAACGAGCAGGATGCCCAGACCCAGCAGATGGCGGCCGCCATGACCCAGATGGCCAGCACCGCCCACGAAATCGCCCGCAACATCCAGGACACCAACGGCCAGGTGACCGAGGCACGCAGCAGTTGCCAGAGCACGGTGGAACAGCTGGATCAGACCCAGCAGCAGATGACCAGGCTGGCCAGCCAGGCGGAGCAGGCCTTCCACTCCGCGGTGGAGCTCGCCAGCGAGTCGGAGCGCATTGGCAGCGTGATGGGTGAAATCCAGGGCATCGCCGAGCAGACCAACCTGCTGGCCCTCAACGCCGCCATCGAGGCCGCCCGTGCCGGCGAGCAGGGGCGCGGCTTTGCAGTGGTGGCGGACGAGGTGCGCACCCTGTCGACCCGTACCCACAAGGCGACCGAGCAGATCCAGGGCAGCATCAGCCAGATCCAGCACACCCTGGAGCGCTGGCAGGGCATGATGCAGGACAACCTGGCCCAGACCCGGGAATGCGTCGAGATGACCCGCCAGGGATCAGGCAACCTGCACTTGGTGCTGGGTGAAATCGATCAGGTGACCGAATTCTCCACCCAGATCGCCGCCGCCGCGGAGCAGCAGCAGGTGGTGGAGGAGATCAGCCGCAACATCCACCAGATCTCCGAATACTCCCGCGCCAACAGCCAGAAGATCCAGGCGGTGGACGACTCCAGCCAGGAGCTGCTCAGGCGGGCCCGCGAGCTCAGGGGACTGAGCCAGACCTTCGGCTGACAGATTGCAAGCCCCATGACAGAAGCGCCACAATGGCGCTTCTGCTGTTTTTGACGAGCCATCATCATGAGAACGAACGCGCCCCCCCTGGACAAGACGGCCCGCATCGAGGCGATCCTGGCCCTGATCCCCCCCGGCCGCGTGGTGAGCTACGGCCAGGTGGCGGATCTCGCGGGCCTGCCCGGACGAGCACGACTGGTGGGCAAGGTGTTGCGGGAGACCGACAAGGTGCTGCCCTGGCATCGGGTGCTGGGGGCGGCAGGCACCATTTCGCTGCCAAAAGGATCCGCAGGCTTTGACAAGCAAGCGGGGCTGCTGCAGGAGGAGGGGGTGCCCGTGATTGGCGGGCGGGTCAGGATGCGGGAGTGGCAGTGGCAGCCCGACCTGGCCGAGCTGCTCTTTCTGGTTCCCTTCTGACGAGGCTGGCACGTCCCGAAGGGATGGGCGTTCTTGCAACAAAGGGAGGGCCTCTGTGGTCGCCCTCCGTCATGTTCTCTTCCCTAGTCGCCGGCAATGGGCCCCAGAATGTCATCGCTGCGCACCTGTACCGGGATGGTCTCATCCTCCCGTTGCAAGAGCACCAACAGACTCTGTCTGTCCACCTCCAGCACATAGGCTGTCCCTTCACGGGTCAGGCAGGTCATGCCCGGCCGTATTTCATGTATCTCCATGACAACTCCCTGTCTTGCGCTGCCATCCATGCAGCCATTCCAGTATATCGCCATCCACCAACAAAGAAGCCCCTCGCAAGGGGCCTCTTTCATCATGCCGTGAGCGGCGTCGCCATCAGGCTTTCTTCGCCTTGGGCAGGCTCTCCTGCCATTTTCCGTTGTCGTAATGGGCTGTCCAGCCGGTCGCCTTGCCGTTGACCTCGGTCATCACGTACTGCTCCTTGGTCTTGCGGCTGAAGCGCACCACGGAGGCGTTTCCGTCAGGATCTGACGCCGGGGCGTCCGCCAGGTACTGGTGCTTGGGAGAGAGGCGATCGCGGAAGCGCTTGAGCTCCTCCACCAGGGGCGCACGGGTCTCGCGGGATTTGGGGAAGTTGCTGGCGGCCAGGAAGAGGCCGGCGGCGCCATCCCGCAGCACGAAGTGGGCGTCGGACTGGGTGCATTTCAGCTCGGGCAGCGGCACCGGATCCTCTTTCGGCGGTGCAATGTCGCCATTTTTCAGGATCTTGCGGGTGTTCTTGCAGCTCTCGTTGGTGCAACCCATGTATTTGCCGAAGCGGCCGTTCTTGAGCTGCATCTCGGAGCCGCAGCGATCGCACTCGATGCTCGGCCCTTCGTAGCCCTTGAGCTTGAACTGCCCCTGCTCCACCTCGTAACCATCGCAATCCGGGTTGCGACCGCAGACGTGCAGCTTGCGGCTGTCGTCGATGATGTAGGCGTCCATGGCGGTGCCGCAGATCCCGCAGCGATGCTTGGCACGCAGCGCATCGGTTTCCGCCTCGTCCCCGTCGGTGGCGGAGACGAACTCGTCCGCACTGACCAGGTTGATGGTCTTCTTGCAGCGCTCCTTGGGCGGCAGGGCATAGCCGGAGCAGCCGAGGAAGACGCCGGTGGTGGCGGTACGGATACCCATCTTGCGGCCACAATCCGGGCAGTCGATATCGGTCAACACCATCTGGTTGGCACGCATGCCCCCCTCTTCATGGGGCTTGTCGGCCTGCTCCAGCTCCTGGGTGAACTCGGCGTAGAAGGCGTCGAGCACCTTCTTCCACTCCAGGCTCCCCTCGGCGATGCCGTCGAGCTTGTCTTCCATCTTGGCGGTGAACTCGTAGTTCATCAGCTCGACGAAGTTTTCCACCAGGCGGTCGGTGACGATCTCCCCCATCTTCTCGGCGAAGAAGCGGCGGCTCTCGACCCGCACATACCCACGGTCGACGATGGTGGAGATGATGGAGGCGTAAGTGGACGGACGGCCGATACCGCGCTTTTCCAGCTCGCGCACCAGGGCCGCTTCGGTGAAGCGGGCGGGCGGCTTGGTGAAGTGCTGGCGCGGATCCAGCTTGACCAGTTTCAGCACCTCACCGACGGTCACCGCCGGCAGCTGGCTGTCTTCACCCTTGCGGCCCATGGGCGGCAGGGCCTTGGTCCAGCCGGCGAAGCGCAGGGTGCGACCGCGCGCCTTGAGCTCGAACTCCCCTGCCTTGACGGTCAGGGTGGAGGAGTCGTACTGGGCCGGGGTCATCTGGCAGGCGACAAACTGGCGCCAGATGAGGTCATAGAGCCGCATGGCATCGGGCTCCATCCCTTCCAGCATCTCGGCGGTCACCTGGACACTGGAGGGGCGGATCGCCTCGTGGGCCTCCTGGGCATTGGCCTTGGCGCCGTAGAGGTTCGGCTCGCTCGGCAGGTAGGCGGCACCATACTGCTCGCCGATGTATTCCCGCACCGCGTCCACCGCCTCTTTGCTGAGGTTGGTGGAGTCGGTACGCATATAGGTGATGTAACCCGCTTCATAGAGACGCTGGGCCATCATCATGGTCTTCTTGACCCCGAAGCTCAGACGGGTAGAAGCGGCCTGCTGCAGGGTGGACGTGATGAAGGGAGCGGACGGCTTGGAGCCGGTCGGCTTGTCTTCCCGGTTGACCACCTTGTAGTCGACCCCTTCCAGGGCCGCCACGGCGGCGAAGGTCTCGGCCTGGGTCACCGGCTTGAAGTCGGCACCGTTGCGGCTGACCACCTCCATGCGCAGCTCGCTCTTCTCGGCGGTGAGCAGGTCGGCGTTGAGATCCCAGAACTCCACCGGCACGAACGCCTTGATCTCGCGCTCCTTGTCGACGATGAGGCGCACCGCGACGGATTGCACCCGACCGGCGGAGAGGCCGCGGGCCAGCTTCTTCCACAAGAGCGGGGAGACCATGTAACCCACCACCCGGTCGAGGAAACGACGGGCCTGCTGGGCGTTGACGCGATGAATGTTCAGCTCGGACGGCTGGGCGAACGCCTCCTGGATGGCGCTCTTGGTGATCTCGTTGAACACCACGCGCTTGTAGCGGCTGTCGTCGCCACCGATGATCTCGCGCAGGTGCCAGGCGATCGCTTCCCCCTCTCTATCCAAGTCGGTTGCGAGATAGATGGTGTCGGCCTTGGCGGCCAGACTTTGCAACTCGCTGACCACTTTTTCCTTGCCGGGCAAAATCTGGTAGTTGGCCTGCCAGCCTGCGGTCGGGTTGATGCCCATCCTTGAGAACAGGGCGTTGCGATCCTTGGCCGCCTTCTCGGATTCGCTGAGCTTGATGCCGCGAATGACAGGTTTTTTGGGCTCGGTGCTGGCGCTGCCGCTGGTCGGCAGATCGCGCACGTGGCCTACGCTGGATTTCACCACGTAGTCCTTGCCCAAATATTTGTTGATGGTCTTGGCCTTGGCCGGAGACTCCACGATGACCAGTGATTTGCCCATGCTGTAACTATTATCCTCATTGCACCCGACGGGGTTGGCGTGCGGTTTTGTGGGGCTGTATAAGAGATTTGACGGGAAAAAGCAATCTTGCGGGTCAATTTGCCCGACAGCCCGAACCGCCCTGCTTCTTTATTTATTAATGCGAAGCCGGGGCGCGGGAAGCAACCGCTTTTTTGTTTTTATGCTATATCCCCCCCTTTTTTAGATTGGAAATGACATATCCAGCCACCCTTGTGACATAAAAACCCATTCTGGTTATCAGCTTGTTACAAAGGATGAAATCTCTTTATAATGGCCGCACACCGCAGCTTTGTGCGCGGAAGGAACCGCTCCCCATATAAAAATCGAAAGGATGTGATCATGAAGCACTTCGAGGTCAACTTCGACGGCCTGGTCGGCCCCACCCACAACTATGCCGGCCTCTCCTATGGCAACGTCGCCTCCCAGAGCAACGCCAAAGAGGCCTCCAACCCCAAGGAAGCGGCCAAGCAGGGGCTGCGCAAGATGAAGGCGCTGACCGACCTCGGCATGGTGCAGGGCGTGCTGGCGCCACAGGAGAGACCGGATCTCGCGACCCTGCGCCGCCTGGGCTTCACCGGCAACGATGCCAGCGTCCTGGCCCAGGCCGCCAGACAGGCCCCCGCCGTGCTGGCCGCCTGCTACTCCGCCTCCAGCATGTGGACCGCCAACGCCGCCACCGTCTCCCCGAGCGCCGACACCCAGGATGGCCGCATTCACTTCACCCCCGCCAACCTGACCAACAAGTTCCACCGCTCCCTGGAGCCCGAGGTGACCGGGCGCATCCTGCGGGCCGTGTTCAACAACGATCGCCACTTCTATCACCACCAGCATCTGCCTGAGAACGACCACTTCGGTGACGAAGGCGCCGCCAACCACACCCGGCTGTGCCGCGCCTATGGCGAAGCGGGGGTCGAGCTGTTCGTCTATGGCCGCAGCGCCTTCGACGTCTCCCAGCCCGCCCCCAAACGCTATCCGGCCCGCCAGACCCTGGAGGCGAGCCAGGCCATCGCCCGCCTGCATGGCCTTGGGGATGAGAGCGCGGTCTTCATTCAGCAGAACCCGGACGTGATCGATCAGGGGGTGTTCCACAACGACGTCATCGCGGTGGGCAACCAGAACGTGCTCTTCTTCCACCAGCAGGCGTTCCTCAATACCGAGGCTGCGCTGGCCGAGGTGCGTACCAAGTTCGGCGACGGGGAACTGCATTTCATCGAGGTGCCGACTGCAGAGGTGTCGGTGCAGGATGCGGTGAAGTCCTACCTGTTCAACACCCAGATCCTCACCCTGCCATCCGGCGAGATGGCGATCATCGCCCCCACCGAATGCCGCGACAACCCGGCGGTGTCCGCCTATCTGGCCAGGCTGGTGACCCTGGGCACCCCCATCAAGGACGTCCACTACATGGACGTGAAGCAGAGCATGAGAAACGGCGGCGGCCCCGCCTGTCTGCGTCTGCGGGTTGCCATGAACGACACCGAGCTCGCCGCGGTCAACCCGGCCTGCCTCATCACCGACAGCCAGTTTGCCCGCCTGGATCAGTGGGTCGAGAAGCACTATCGCGACAGCCTGGCGCTGGACGATCTGCGCGACCCCTCCCTGGTGCTGGAGACCCGCACCGCCCTGGACGAGCTGACCCAGATCCTGAAACTGGGTTCCGTCTACCCCTTCCAACGCTGAGGTGCGCCATCGGCCTGCAGAGCCGACGCAATAAAAAAAGAGAGCCGGGCAATGCCCGGCTCTCTTTTTAGGGAAGGTGCGAACAAGTCCCTGATATGAGATCATGTTTGTCATCTGGAGCCATGAAAAAGGGTTCATCATGAGTCATCAGCTCACCTTCGCCGACAGTGAATTCAGCAGTAAGCGCCGTCAGACCCGAAAAGAGATTTTCCTCTCCCGCATGGAGCAGATCCTGCCATGGCAGAATATGACCGCCGTCATCGAGCCGTTTTATCCCAAAGCCGGTAATGGTCGTCGGCCCTATCCGCTGGAAACCATGCTGCGCATTCACTGCATGCAGCATTGGTACAGCCTGAGCGATGGCGCGATGGAAGATGCTCTGTACGAAATCGCCTCCATGCGTCTGTTTGCCCGGTTATCCCTGGATAGCGCCTTGCCGGACCGCACCTCCATCATGAATTTCC
>NZ_JAGKRI010000135.1:0-2969 GCF_017939255.1 Aeromonas sp. Prich7-2 | reverse complement strand
CGGGGTCGGTTGGCACACCATCAAGGAGATCGACAAGCGCCGTTTGCAGACCAGTGTGGGCACCATCGAACTTGGGGAGGTGCGGCGGCTGGTGATGGATGAGTTTGCCCTGCACAAGGGACACCGCTATGCCACCGTGATCATGGGGGAACCGCAGAATTCGGAAAAAATCGTACGCTAAGCTAACGGTGTTCTCGTGACAGCTCTTTGACTAGGCTTTCTAAGGCCATTCTGATAGCCCTGACTTCCTGAAAAGCCATGGCTAAAATTTGTGCGGCTAAAAGGGATAACCGATGGTAAAGTAAGTTATCCCTGTCGAGATACTGAAAAGCGTTATCCTCGTTTTTCCCAAAACTGTTTTGCCAGTTCGCTCAGAGCGCTAGTTAACTGAGCGACAGATTTCGCACTTTGCAAATTATTCTGCCCGGTCTGTACATTGGTATCAGCAGCATCGCGTATATTGATAATACTGCGGTTTATGTCTTCACTTACTGCTCCCTGCTGCTCGACCGCAGTCGCTATTTGGTAAGCGCCCCTAGATCAGCACCTGTTTTTCGGACAATACGCTCGTCACACTTAACCTCATCGTTTCTTCATCGAGGTTTCAGCTATGACTACGCAACAACGTGACGTATTTTGGCAGCAGCAGATCGCATCTTGGCTCTCATCCCGACTTTCCGCCCCCGCTTTCTGTAAACTCCATGACCTCAGCTACCACCAGTTCTCCTACTGGCGCAGAAAGCTGGCAACACCCCAACTCGATAAGGCTGACTCGTCTGCCGGATTTGCTCGTGTCACCCTGCCGCCCTCTCAGACGACCCACCCAGGCTTGACCCTCACCTTGCCCAACGGCATCGCCATCTCCGGCCTGCATGCCAGCAATATTGAATTGCTCGGCGCTATCATGAGGCTCTTGTAATGCGCCCGCGTTACCTGCGACCGGCCCTGACTCTGCCGCAGATCTACCTCTACCGGGCGCCCATCGATTTTCGCAAACAGGCCAATGGCCTGGCGGCGCTGGTCGAGCAGCAACTCGGGCACAATCCATTCTCCGGTGCCCTCTATGCCTTCACCAATCGCCGCCGCAACAAGATCAAGTGCCTGATGTGGGAGGACAACGGCTTTGTGCTCTATTACAAGGCGCTCGCCGAGGAGAAATTCAAATGGCCATCCCCTGCCGATGAGCTGCTCTCCCTCTCGGCTGAGCAGATCAATTGGCTGCTCGATGGCTATGATATTTCCCTGATGAAAGGCCACAAAAAATTGCACTATGAAACGCTCTGAATCGGGCTAAATAAGTGCTTTACTACGTTGTTTTTGTTATAATTTAGCCATGAAAATAACGCCTGAATACCTCACCCCATTGCCCGAACTCGGCAGCCTTTCCGCTGCTGAGTTGTTGGTGGTGATTGCTGATTTTCAGCAACAACTGGCGTTGCAACAAGAAGCCCTCCTTTCCAAAGACGCGGCTATCGCGCGGCGTGATTCTCATATCTTGCTGCTTGAAGAGCTGCTGCGCTTACGCAGGGCGCAGCGCTTTGCCGCCAGCAGTGAAAAGCTCGCCAGCCAGCTCCAGCTCTTTGATGAAGCCGAGATGGAAGTCGAGATCGACACTCTGCAAGCACAGTTGCCTGAAGCCGCCACCGCCAAGATCGCTCCCAAGCGTCGTCAGCGCGGCTTTTCTCCGTCATTGGTGCGCGAACGTCTCGAACTGACCCTCAGCGATGAAGAGAAAGTCGGGGCCAGCAAGGTCTTCTTCACCAAAGTCAAAGAAGAGCTGAAGTTCATCCCGGCCCAACTCAAGGTGCTGGAGATCTGGCAAGAGAAGGCAGTATTCGAGCGCGATGGCGAACAGGTGATCCTCGCGGCCAAACGTCCGGTGCATCCACTGGGCAAATGCGTTGCCACCCCGTCACTGCTGGGCTACATCATCACCTCGAAGTATGCTGATGGCCTGCCGCTCTACCGCCTGGAGCAGATGTTCAAGCGCCATGGGCAGGAAGTGAGTCGCACCAGCATGGCACACTGGCTCATCCGTCTGGATGACGTGTTCCAGCCCCTGATGAACCTGCTGCGCGAAGAACAAAACAGCGCCGCTTACCTTCAAGCTGATGAGACCCGGATCCAGGTCCTCAAGGAAGCGGGCAAAACGGCCCAATCGGATAAGTGGATGTGGGTCACCCGCGGCGGTCCCCCGGGCCGACAATCAGTATTATTTGAATATGATCCGTCGCGTGCCGGCAGCGTACCCGTGCGCCTGCTGGCCGGTTTTGACGGTATCCTGCAAGCTGATGGTTATTCTGGCTACGCCGAGGTGTGCCGCACAAACGGGCTCACCCGTATCGGCTGCTGGGATCACGCCCGGCGTAAATTTATCGAAGCAACGAAGGCTGTCCCCGCGAAAGACCAACGTAAAGCCAGCAAGGCCGATGTGGCGTTGGGCTATATCAGCAAACTCTATGCTATCGAACGGGAGCTGCGGGACGGCAGTGATGCCGAGCGCTATCAGGGGCGGCAGTCACGCAGCGTGCCGCTGCTGGCAGAGTTCAAAATCTGGTTGGAAGAGCAGATCGGCAAGGTGATGAAAGGGTCGCTGACGAGAAAAGCGATGGAGTACACGCTGGGACAGTGGTCTTGCCTGGTAGGTTACTGCATGCGCGGCGATCTGCATATCAGCAACGTGCTGGCGGAAAACGCGATCCGCCCGTTTGCGGTGGGTCGCAAGGCGTGGTTGTTCGCCGATAGCGCGCAAGGAGCGAAGGCGAGCGCGACCTGCTACTCGCTGCTGGAAACAGCCAAGGCCAATCAGCTGGAGCCGTCAGCGGTATCTATTCACCAGGACGGGGTTGACGGCATCAGTTCTGCCGGGATGGGATAATCTGTCTTCTCGATGCACGCCCTGACCACGGCCCTCAACCACTCCTGTGGGCAGCGGCCCAATCGCTTGCCGGTCTCCACCAACGACAGGA
>NZ_JAGKRI010000013.1:0-36516 GCF_017939255.1 Aeromonas sp. Prich7-2 | reverse complement strand
AGGGACTCAAACTTTCCGGGAGGACAGGCGTGAATGAAGTCGAGAGCTTGGTCGATACGCATAAAAAAATCCGAAACCCAACAAGGAGTTTCGGATTCTTACACAGCCTGAGGATCGGTCAATGGATCCTTAACTGATCGGCATTAAGGCATTCGCCTTCCTTTTTTGCCCGGGGCGGCCGCACTGGCCGCCCATGTGCCCCGTGACGGGGCGCTCGCCGGTCACGCCGCCTCGGCCAGCTCCTCCTCTTTTTTCTGGTAGGCCTGGGGGGAAAGCCCCAGCAGCTCCTGCACGGTGGAGGCCACCGTGATGGAGGAGAGCGTCCCCACCAGGATGCCCGCGAACAGGGTGAAGGAGAAGCCGTAGAGGGCGTCGCCGCCGAACAGGAGCAGGGCCCCCACGGTGAAGAGGGTGGTGCCCGAGGTGATCATGGTGCGGCTGAAGGTGGCCTTGATGGCCACGTCCGAGCACTCGTGGATCCCCATACGGGTACGCGACCCCAGCAAGTCCCGCAGCCGGTCCGAGATGACGATGCTGTCGTTGAGGGAGTAGCCTATCACCGCCATCAGGCCCGCGATGACGTTGAGGTCGAACTCGATGTCAAAGAGCGCGAGCAGCCCGATGGCCACCAGACCGTCGTGCAACACCGACACCAGGATGCCGATGGCCTGGCGCCACTCGAAGCGCACCGCCAGGTAGGCGGAGATGGCGAGCGAGGCCACCAGCACCGCCAGCATCCCCTGCTGGAACAGCTCCGCGCCCACCTGGGGCCCGACGATGGTGGTGCGCAAGAGCTCCACCGGCAGGGCGAGTTGCTGCCCCAGCATGGTCGCCAGATCCTCCGCCGCCCAGGGCAGCGCGTGGGGGGGCAGCTTGATGAGCCACTCGCCGGGCACACCGGCGCCGTGCAGCTCCACCACCCCCGCCAGGGGCGCCGTCAGCAGGGCGTTGAGCTCATGGGCCTCCTTCAGGGTCTGGATGCGAAACTCCAGCAGGATCCCGCCGGTGAAATCGAGCCCGAGGGCGAGCCCTTTTGTCGCAAGGACGGCCACGCAGGCCAGGGTCAGCAGCACGGAGGCCCACAGCCCGATATAGCGCCAGCGGGTCAGCCCCATGGCCAGGATCATTCTCAGCATTGTTCTTCCCTCGACGTCAGGTGGTTCAGACTTCCCGGCAGGAAGCGGTCGGTGCGCAGGTCATACAGACTCACGGGTGCGGCGTCATGGTGATGAAGTCGGTTCATGGTCATACCCTCAGCAGCTTGGCGCGGCTGTTGCCCCACAGGGGGTTGATGATGGCGCGGGTGCCCCAGATGCCGGTCACCATGCTGGAGATGAGCCCCAGGATCAGGGTGATGGAGAAGCCCTGCAGCGGCCCGGAGCCGATGGCATAGAGCACCACGGCGCAGATGAGGGTGGTGATGTTGGCATCGAAGATGGTGCGAAACGCCGAGCGATAACCAAAGTCGATGGCGTTGGCCAAAGACCCCCCTTCCCGCAGCCGGTCCTTGATCCGCTCAAAAATCAGCACATGGGTATCCACCGCCATGCCGACGGTGAGCACCAGACCGGCGATCCCCGGCAGGGTCAGCACGGCCCCCGGCAATACCGCCAGCATGCCCACCTGCATCAGCAGGTTGGCAACCAGCGCCGTGATGGCGACCCAGCCGAACTTGCGATACCAGGCCATCATGAACAGCATCATGCCCGCCATGCCGAACGCCAGGGCGGTGAAGCCCGCCTCGATGTTCTGCAGACCCAGGGTCGGGCCTATGCTGCGCTCCTCCAGGATCTTCAGCGGCGCGGTGAGGGCCCCGGCCCGCAGCAGCATGGCGAGCTCCTGGGCCTCGGGCAGGCTGCCAATCCCGGTGATGCGGAACTGGTTGCCAAGGGCGGTCTGGATGGTGGCGACGTTGATCACCTCGCTTCGGGCGCGCAGCTTGCCTTCGGCGTTGGTCTTGTACTCGGTGAAGACGGTGGCCATGGGCTTGCCCACGTGCTGGCGGCTGAACTGGTTCATCTTGCTCCCCCCCAGGGTGTCGAGCACGATGTTGACCTGGGGCTGCCCCATCTCCCCCATGTTGGCGCGGGCATCGACGATGTGCTCGCCGCTCAGCACCGGCTGGCGGGCCAGCCCCACCGCCTGGCCGCTGCGATCCGCCATGAAGAAGCGGCTGTCGGCCTTGGCTTCATAGAAGGCCAGGGACGCGGTGGCGCCGATCACCTCTTTCGCCTGCTTGGGGTTGTGCACCCCCGGCAGCTCGATGCGGATGCCGTCCTGCCCCTGACGTACCACCGAGGCCTCGACGATGCCGAGCTCGTTGATCCGCTTTTTCAAGATCGACAGGTTCTGGGTCACGGCGTTGTTCACCAGCAGAGTGCGCTCGGCGTCGCTCAGCACCAGGGTCAGTGCGTTGCCGGAACGGCTCAGTGTCCACTGATCCTGGCGGGTACCGGCACTCTCCTTGATGATGGAGAGCCAGGCCTCCTGCCCCGCCACGTCGGGCAGGGTGACGGCCACGCTCCCCTGGGCGGTGCGCATCACGCTGGCGCCGCGCAGGTTGGCCTCGCGAAAACGGGTGCGCAGGGTATCCACCAGGTTCTTGGTCTGGTTGTCGATGACGAAATCCACGTCCACCCCGATCAGCAGCTGGGAGCCACCGCGCAGGTCCAGCCCGAGCTTGATGGGGTCGGCGCCGAGCCGGCTGATCCAGGCCGGGGCGTTGGAGTAGAACTCCAGGGTCAGGGCGGCGCTGTCCAGCCCCTGCTGCTCCAGCAACTGCTTGGCCAGTTGCTGCTCCCCCTGGCTGGCGAACACCAGCGCCATCCGGCCACCCTGGGCGATCTGCTTGAGGGGGTCGATGTGGTTCTCGGCCAGCAGGGTGCGCTGCGCGTCGCTCAGGCGCGACTGGCCGTGCAGACCGAGGGAGGGCTGCTCACCGAAGAAGGTAGGCAGGGAATAGAACGCGAACGTGACCAGCATCAGCAGCAACAGGGCGTACTGCCACAGGCTCATGCGGTTCAACACGGTATGACTCTTTTTTCTCATGAAATCGGCCTCTGTCAGGCGATGGCAAGGGGCGACACCGGGGTCGCACCGTGCAAAAAAATGAAACAAGACAGCCTAGCCGTTCACTAAAAGTGAACAGCAACAGAGAGAAGATGAGGCAACAGGTGGCAAGCTGACCCCATCGGGATCAGGCGAGGAAGCTCTGGGCGAAGCGGTACTGCAGATGCCGGCGCTGCAGGCGGCGCCTGTGAATGCCGGCGAAGTGATCGCGAAAGCTCGTCCCCGGGTAGAAGAGGGCGGCATAGAACAGCAGGCCGCACAGCAGCAGCAGGATCGCCTGCTGGGACCAGCTCATCACCAGCTCGTAGACCACGCTGCCGGGCTGATGATCGCGGCTCAGGGAGTGCTCAAGGCGCAGCAGGTGATTCTGGTGGGAGCCGACGAACTTGACGATGCCATCGTCACTGCCGCTGACGCCGTGGGCCGCTGGGCTTGCGTCGGCAGGTGCCGCCCCCTCCGCCAGCGAGTGGGCCTGCTGGGCCGAGGGCTGGAACGCGGGTACCTTGACCCCCTCCACCGAGAGGGTAGAGAACAACAGTGCGAGGGTGATGAGCAGGGTCATCGCCGCCAGTTTCACGTTGTCGGTCAGGTTCAAAAGTTAATTCCCACACAATAGAAAGGGCAAGCTACCACAGCCTGCCCCACAAGAACAAGGGCGGCAGGCCCGGGGCCCGCCGCCCTTGTGTTGTCTCATCGCGTCCTCAGCGGCTGCGGGTCATGCCCTCGAAGTCCTCGGCATAGTCCTTGAGCAGGGTGTAGAGGTGGGCCCGCTGGGAGAGATCCATGGAGTGGCTGAGATCGCTCAGCCACTGGATGGTGCGCTGGCGGGACTGGTCCGTGTAGCCGGTGAAGCGGCCATCCATCAGGCCGTCCCCCTGCTGGAGCAAGCGGGTCAGCTCCTGGCCGAAATCCGGGCTCTGGCGCTGTTTCATCAGCCGATCCAGCTCCTTGGTCCAGGCCTCCTGAAAGTCGAGCCAGGGGGCCATCATCTCGTATTGCCACTCGGCCCACTGCGTGATGAGAGGCTCCTGGGCCGGCTTCACCTTGCCAATCCAGAACACCAGGCGCTCGTTCATCTTCTCCCGAAAGCCCTTGATCATCTCAGCCTTCGACTGGGTGGCAAAATCGTGCTGGCGCTCCTGCTGGCGCTTCACCCGATCGGCCATGAAGCGAGCCACCTGCTCGTCGGTCAGGGTCTTGGCGAGGCGCACCGTGCGGGGAATGGCGTTCTCCAGGGTGCGGGTCAGGCTCGCCTGGGTTCTGTCCAGATGCAGGGTCACCTGGGCCGGGCTCATGGGGCTGGCCACCGCCTTGGCCAGGGCGTCGAGATCCCGGGCATAGATGGGCAGCTCATGCTGCCGGTGCCAGGCCATCAGCCCCTTCACCTCCTGGTCCAGCAGCTTCTTCTGGCTGCGGTCCAGGGAGAAGTAGTCGTCCAGTTGCCAGACGATGGCCGAGTCGAGCCAGTAGTAGATCACCCGGGTGGCGCAACCCGTCAGCAGCAGGCAGAGCAGCAGCAGGCTCCAGCTACGCGGTTGACGCCATGAGAATGTGGTCACCATGCATGCCTCCCATTCATTGAATACACGCGTCGCGCGGGCCGTTGCCGGGCATCACTCCAGGCGCTGGCGGTTGATGTCGATCAGGGCCTGATACTCGGGCCCGGGTTGCTGTTCGGCCATCAGCAGCGCCCACAGCAGGCCGATGTAATCGACCCAGGGCAGGAAGGCATCGGCCTGGAATCCCCGGGGCCCCAGCCCCGTCGCTGCCCCGTCCATGGCTTCAAGATAGCAGCTCTCCAACTGGCACCGCTGCTCTTCGCTCCAGCCGTGGGTGCGCTGAATGCTGGCGACCTCGAACCCAGGATGACCGGCGGCGCCGTACTCCCAGTCGATGACCCAGGGCCGCGCCCCCAACAAGTTAGCCGGATTGAGATCGTGATGGCAAGGGAGCCAGCAGTCGTCCGGCTCCCGGCTCGCGAGCAGGGCCCGCTCCAGGGCGGGCAGCCAGGGAGGGATATGGGCCAGACGCTGCCGATACCCGCCGCTGTGAGCCCGCACCGCCATCACCACGGTCGGCACCGGCAGGCGGTGCAGCCGCACCAGCACATCCGCCATCAGGCGGGGCTGCGCGGCGAGAGGCGGCGCCTGCTCGGCCCAGTTGGGTTCGTCGCACCACGCCAGCAGCATCAGGCCGGTGGCGGGATCGCCGTGATGACAGGGCAACGCCAGCCCCTGCCCCACCGCCCCCTGGTAGAGCTGCCACTCGGTGGCCCGGTCGATGCCAAGGCGCACCGGATCCGGATGACCGCGGCGCAGGAAGGCCTGCTCGCCAGTGGGGAGACAGAGCCGGTAGTTGCCGTTGGTCAGGCCCTGGCCCAGCGGCTCAAGGCGCCCCTGATCCCAGGGCGCCGGCAGGCTGGCGAGGAGCGCCAGCTCCGCCAGATCCCCCTGCCCCCGCGGGTCCTCACCAGCCAAAGGTGGACTTCTTGGCCTGTTTGCGGATCTCTTTCTGATCGGCCCACAGCAGTTCGCCGTTCTCCACATCCATCAGGTTCATGGTCATCTGGTAGTAGACGTCCTTCACCTTGCCGTTGTCCTTGACGATGCTGGCGAGGTTGCCATAGACCATGTAGCGGGCACCGGTCTGCTTGCCGAGCCGCACCATGGTGGCGGGATCCACCATGCCGCTGCCCTGCTGGTATTCGAGCTGCTGCTTGACCGCCGCCACCTTGCTCATGTCCACGAAGCGGAACTTGCCCGAGCGCAGCAGCTTGGTGCGGATAGTGTCGGTGATGGCCTCGGTGTCGATGTGCTCCGAGGTCTTGTTGCGGATGGAGTCCATGAACATCACCGGGCGGCCCCCGGCGGTGATCTCGCTGGTGGCCGGGGACGCCAGCATGGAATCCGCCATCTTGTCGGCGATGGCCTGCAAGTCGGAGGAGCCGTAATCGACGGTCACCGTCTCGGTCTCGGTGGGATCGCCATAGCTGACGGTGGTGCTGGAGCAGCCGCCCAGCAGCAGGGCGCCGGTCAGGATCAGCAGGGCATGATTCATTTTCATCAGTAGGATTCCTCCATCACTTCGCGAACGTAAATCCGGTAACCCCGGGCGGCCGGGCTCGGCGCCAGGGCGGACAGGGTGCGGGTCTGGTAGCCATGCAACTTGAGGGGGGTCCAGCCGCGGCCATCGCTGGCCACCTCCTGCCCCGCGTCGTCATACCAGTAGAAGAGATATTGCAGCCTGTTGTCACCACGCTGGGTGCTGGCCGCCGCCACGTTGACCTGCAACAGGCCGTTCTGCTGGCGCCGGCTGAGTTCGGTCAGGGTGACGTTGACGTTTTGATGCTGCTCGGCCACCGCCGCCGCACCGGCCGCGCCATAGAGCGCCACGCCGGAAGTATTGGTGGCACAGCCCGCCAGCAGCAGAACCAGGCCCAGGGCCAACCCTTGTGCTTTCATCTTGCTCTCCTTGCCGGTGGCCGTCGGCCCGACCGGTCATTCATCTGAGTTGCCATATCCGGTTCCCCCTAGAGGGGCATCACCCGGGTCGTGAGCCCGCTCCCCAGGCGCTGTACCCACACCAGGGTGGTGCGCCCGGCGTGGACGCTGAGTGGCAGGGTACGCATGGCGCTGCCCGCCCCCAGGGTCAGGGTGACGTTCCCGGCCGGGACCATCCCCTGCCAGCTCGAGGCCTTGGCGGGCAGCGTCAGCCAGCTGCGGGTATCCGCCCGCTCCGAGAGGGTGTTGAAGATCCCCACCAGGATGTTGCCCACATCCCCCCCCTCCTTGGCGGCGGTGCGCCGCACCTGCTCCTTGGCCACCAGCCGCAGGGCCTGCCGGGTCAGCATGCCAGGCAGCCGCTCCTGCAGATCCTTGGCCGCCAACGCCTCCAGCCTCACCAGCTCGCTGGTCTGCGCCACCCCCTTGCCCACCGACAGGGTGAGCGGGGCGCCGTCGCTGGCCCGATTGTCGTAATAGGGCACCGCCACGGTAAAGGTACGAAAATCGCCGCTGGAGGTGGAGATGGGCAGCGGTAGGAAGAGCTCACGGCGCGCCGGGATGAGGCCATCTTCAAACAGCACCACCAGCTGGCCCTGATCCTTGGCCAAGGGCGGCGCCTTGCGGCCCATCCGTTGCTCGGTCTCCTTGAGCTCCTCGGGAGAGCCGCGAAGCCGGGCCAGGCGCAGCAAGGCATCCTGCAGGCTCTGGTTGTCCGGCGCTATCTGGTAGCCGCGCTGGTAATCGACCCAGGCATCGTTGAGATCCCCGGCCGCCTCGTAGAGCACGCCGGAGAAATAGAAGGTGTAGGCGTTCTGGAAACCGTTTTTCACCTGGCCTATCAGGCGATCGAGCTCGGGGGCGCCGCGCGACATCAGCTGGCGCATCTCCCCGGCTTCGTCCTCCTGCTCCCCCTCCTGCGCGGCCTTGCGCACCTCGTCGGCCCGCCGTTTAAGGGCCTGCTCCTGCACCTGGTTGGCACGGCGCACCTCTACCAGGGCGCCGTCGGCATCCCCGCGCTGCAAGTAGTTGAGCGCCAGATAGTGGTGCAGCATGGTGCGCTCGTAATCGGGCGCCTGGTAAGCCAGGGTCTGATCGTTGGTGAGCAGGCTGCCCGCCTGGGCCAGTCCCTGGCTCAGGCGGTACTCGGCCTGATTGTCTTCCCACGCAAGCCGGCTGTCGGCGGTGGCAAAGGCCTGCTTGCTGGGGCCGTCCTGACCCGCCAGCCAGGCGATGCGCCCCTTCTCCAGCTGGTCGAGCACGAAGGTGTCGTCCCCCGGGGTCGATTCGCGCACCTCGGGCAGGGCTTCGGCGGCATGGCCCAGCAGCAGCTGGTTGCGCAGAGGCACCATCTGATCCGAGTAGGAGACGAACATGTCTTTCCACTGGGAGGCACAGCCTCCCAGCAGCAGACCGGCCAACAGCAGGCCGGTCGACGGGACGAGGCGCATCACAGGCTCAGCAGGGGTCCCAGGGGCTCGCCACCGACCAGGTGCAGGTGGATGTGATAGACCTCCTGCCCGCCGTGGCGGTTGCAGTTCATGATGAGGCGGTAGCCGTCCTCGGCGATGCCCGCGTCGCTGGCGAGCTTGCGGGCCACGGTGAACATCCGGCCCAGCGCCAGCTCGTGATCCGGCTCCACATCGTTGACGGTGGGGATGAGCACGTTGGGAATGATCAGGATATGGGTCTTAGCCTTGGGCTGGATGTCGCGAAACGCGGTCACCAGATCGTCTTGATAAAGGATGTCGGCGGGGATCTCCTTGCGGATGATTTTGCTGAAAATGGTTTCTTGCGCCATGGGTAACTCCTTTATAGGAAAAAGAAAATTCAATACAAAGCTCAAGCGGCTCCCAAACAGGCCGCCGCAACGCGCCAAGTGTGACACAAGCCGACATTTGGCACAGCCGTTGTCCCAATCGCTTCAGTTATTGTGAAGAATACCGATAGCGAGGAGACGTCCCGCGAACCACAACGGCATCCCCTTCGGGGCATGCAGGGTATCAAAGGGACGGGGTACTCAGGCAAGGGACTTTTGCACAGACAGCGGGACAATAATGAAACAAACAATGTCAGACCTCTCGATCCTACAGAGAGTCTATCTGGGCTTTGCCATCCTGGTCGCCGTCATGGTCGCCAGTGCGGTACTGACCTTTCGCGGCCAGAGCGAACTCAGCGGCGCCCTGGATCAGGTGACCCAGGAGTCCATGCCGCTGGTACTCGCCAGCAGCCAGACCCAGATAAGCCTGCTCAGCGCCAACAAATGGCTCACCGACGTGCTGACCGAGCAGGATCTCAAGCAACTGCCGGCGGAAGTGGCCGAGTTGCAACAGGCCAAGGGCCAGGTCGACAAGATGGTCGCCAGCCTCAAGCAGCAGGTGGCGGTGCATCCCCAATTGCAGGCGGACATGACAGTCCTCGTCAAGCTGGTGGATGACTACCTGCAACTGACCCAGACCCTGCCCGGCGAACACGAGGCCCTGCTCACCCGGCTGCACAAGGTCAATCAGGCCAAGGGCCAGTTCCAGGTCAGCCTGCCCCAGTTCAAGAAGAACCTGGGGGACATGATGGTCACCATCGACGACAGCTTCATCAAGATGCTCTCCGAGACCCTGACCACCAAGCTATCCGCCATCGAGCTCTCCACCATGGATGCCCTCAACCAGAGCATCCCCGCCCCCATCGAGGCGGCGCTCAAGCGCAACAAGATGCAGATCGAGGGCTTCAACAGCACCATCAAGGATCTCCAGGGGGAGCTCAAGGACTTCGACAACAACATGGGCCACTACGTCCATGGCTTCGTGCGCGACACCACGGGCAATGACGGCGTGCTCTCCCAATACCTGGCCCTGATGAAGCAGCAGCAGGCCATGCGCGAGCAGAGCAAGCAGGCTAGCCAGCTCATCCTCAGCATCCAGAACAAGCTGGAGGGGATCACCGCCCAGAGCCAGCAGCTGATGAACGCCAGCATCCAGGCCTCCGATCGGGTGCAGACCCAGAGTACCCTGACCCAGGGGATCAGCATCGCCATCGCCATCTTCGTCGCCATCCTGGTGGCCTTCACCCTGGGCAAGGCCATCCGCCGCCCCCTGAAAGAGCTGCTGCGGGTGCTGACCGAGGTGACCCAGGGTGACATGACCCAGCGCGTCGGCTTCAAGAGCCAGAACGAATTCGGCCAGCTCGCCAGCCAGATCAACCTGCTGATCCACCAGATGGGGGATGTGCTCAAGCAGCTCTCCCAGGCGTCGACCCAGCTCAACAGCGCCGCCCACGACAACCGCCACACCACCGAATCGGTGCGGGCGGATCTGGAGAAACAGCGTCAGGAGACCGCCTCGGTCGCCGCCGCCATGACCCAGATGGAGGCCTCGGTGCGGGAGGTGGCCCAGGCCGCCAACCAGACCCTGGAGCGGGTGCAGGATGTGGAGAAAGCCTCCGAGATGGGGCGCAAAGTGATGGCAGGCAACATCACCACCACCCACCAGCTCGCGGGCAAGCTGCAGCAGACCGGCAAGGTGATTGGCGACGTGAGCGCCATGAGCGGCCAGATTGGCAACATCCTCGACGTCATCCGCGGCATCGCCGAGCAGACCAACCTGCTGGCCCTCAACGCCGCCATCGAGGCGGCCCGCGCCGGCGAGCAGGGACGCGGGTTTGCGGTGGTGGCCGACGAGGTGCGCAACCTGGCTGGCCGCACCGCCCAGTCCACCAGCGAAATCCAGACCATGATCGAGAACCTGCAGCAAGGCGTCGCCCGGGCAGTCAACGTGATGCAGGAGTGCTCCCGCGAGATGGACAGTTGCGTGGATCAGAGCTCCCAGGCCAACAACGCCATGGAAGAGGTACAGGGCATCGTGGTGCTCATCAGCGACATGTCCAGCCAGATAGCCTCCGCCGCCGAGCAGCAGCAGGCCACCAGCGCCGACATCGCCACCAACCTCAACCGCATCTCCGACATCTCGGATCTCAACTATCAGGGCATAGAGCGGGTCGCCGAGACCAGCAAGCAGCTCGACTCCCTTGCCGAGCAGCAGGAGGGGCTGGTCCAGCGCTTCCGCCTCAGTGCCTGATGGCCACGACCCGATACGACAAGGCCCCGCATTGGCGGGGCCTTTTCATGGCAGCGAAGAACCTGGCTCAGGCGTAGGCGATGGCGCCCTTGCCGACCCCTTCATAGGCGACAATCTTGACGAACTTGTCCCCTACCTGCTTCTTCACCTCGCGGGCGATGTAGTGGGCCAGCAGCTCGATGGTAGTGTCGGTGTCGATCATCTCCACCTCCACCGCCGGCATGGCGAGCTGGAACAGCCCCTGGGGCGCCACGTACTTGAAGCCGATGTAGTGAGCGTCCCCTTCTTTCAGTGACGCCTCGGCCCGCTTGCTCAGGGCGAGTTCGCCAAGGGCCACTCTGTCCTCTTCGGTGCCCAGGTAGATGTCGGCCCAGCGCTCGGCCCAGTTGAACTCCAGCTCCTCGTCACGCTCTCCATCCACCAGGATCTCGACGGGAGAGCGGTGGCCGTGGGCGATGCGCTGGCAGTTGCCGTCGTGCTTCTTGAGGCCGTGGCTGTAGTGGTAGAAGGCGCCCTCGATGCGCTCCGAACGCAACGTCAGGGAGAGATCCTTGATGTTGCCGGGCAGACGCTTGGCCAGTACCCCCAGCAGATAGCGGGTCACCGACTCTTTATCCACCTGGGGGGCGGGAATGAAGGCAAACCCTTGGGTCGGGCAGCGCAGGTGGATGGCGCGACCCGGACGCAGCAGATCCACGGTACTCTCGTCGTTGTCCAGCGCGTGGACATGGACCAGGGGACATTCCGTCGGCACCAGCAGCTTGTGATCCACCTCTTCATCGATGATCGACTTGATGAGCTTCTTCACCCGACCGAAGTCCAGCAACATGCTCATCTCGTTGAGCTCGCCGCTCATCTCGATGTCCACCAGCCAGCTCTCGCCCACCATGCCGCGGCGCTCGCATAAATAGCTGGAATCGATCACAGTCAAATCTCTAACAAATAACTTCATTACTCAGGCCTTGCTACAGAGAAAGGGCGGTTTGCGCTATTATGACCCGCGATCACTGACAAAGGAACCGGACTCCCCCATGAACAAATTGCTTATCAAGAATGCCACCCTGGTCAACGAAGGCCGCATCTATGCCTCCGACGTCCTGATCGAGGGTGAGCGGATCGCCCGCGTCGCCCCGGACATCAGTGCCCCCGATGCCGTGGTGATCGATGCAACGGGCCGTCATCTCATCCCCGGGATGATCGATGATCAGGTCCACTTCCGGGAACCCGGCCTGACCCACAAGGGAACCATCGCCAGTGAATCCCGGGCCGCCGTGGCCGGTGGCACCACCAGCTTCATGGAAATGCCCAACGTCAATCCCCAGACCACCACCATCGAAGCCCTCGAAGCCAAATACCAGATCGCCGCCAACTCCGCCGCCGCCAACTACAGCTTCTACCTGGGTGCCACCAACGACAACCTGGAAGAGATCAAGAAGCTCGATCCCAAGCAGTCCTGCGGCATCAAGATCTTCATGGGGGCCTCCACCGGCAACATGCTGGTGGACAACCAGGAGACCCTGGCAGCCATCTTCCGCGAGAGCCCGGTGATGATCGTCACCCACTGCGAGGACACCCCGTCCATCAAGGTGCTGGAAGACGAAGCTCGCGCCAAGTGGGGCGAAGACGTGCCCATGCGCGAGCACGGCCGCATCCGCAGTGCGGACGCCTGCTACAAATCCTCCAGCATGGCGGTCTCCCTGGCCAAGCAGTACGGCGCCAAGCTGCACGTGCTGCACCTGACCACGGCGAAAGAGCTCTCACTCTTTACCGCCACCCCGGATCTGAAGGATCTCAAGGACAAGAACATCACCGCCGAAGTGTGCGTCCACCACCTCTTCTTCAACGAGGCGGACTACGACACCCTGGGCAGCCAGATCAAGTGCAACCCGGCGGTGAAGAGCGCTGCCGACCAGCACGCCCTGCTGGATGCGGTACGCAACGACGTGCTCGACATCATCGCCACCGACCACGCTCCCCACACCTGGGAAGAGAAGCAGAACAGCTACTTCAAGGCGCCCTCCGGCGTGCCCCTGGTGCAGCACTCCCTGCAGGCGCTGCTGGAGCTCTACCACAACGGCGTCTTCTCGCTGGAAACCATCGTCAAGAAGACCTCCCACGCGGTGGCCGAGCGCTTCCAGGTGCAGGATCGCGGCTACATCCGGGAAGGTTACTTCGCCGACCTGGTGCTGCTGGATCTCGGCAAGCCCTACGTGGTCACCGACAGCAACCTGCTCTACCTGTGCGGCTGGTCCCCGTTCAACGGCTACCGCTTCCAGAGCACCATCGAGATGACCCTGGTGAACGGACAAATAGCCTGGCAGAACGGCCAAGTCACCGACAAGGTATTGGGCAAGCGACTCACCTTCAACCGCTGATCTGGATGATGACCGCTTCCAGCGCGCCCTGCTTGAGATGACCCTGGTCAACGGGCAAATAGCCTGGCAGAACGGCCAAGTCACCGACAAGGTATTGGGCAAGCGTCTCACCTTCAACCGCTGATCTCGGCTTGAGAGCATCACGCCAAACGGCCACCTCCGGGTGGCCGTTTTTCCTGCAAGACAGCGGTGAGGTGCCGACAAAATGCACCACTGGTCGCACTTTGATCCGAAGTTGCTCGCAAAGCAGGCAAACGATCTCGAACCTGAATTTCCCCTGTTGACAGGGTCGGGGCATCTCCATAAACTCCCTCCCCGTCAGCCGAGCTGACTCCGTCGGTGTGTAGCGCAGCCAGGTAGCGCATCTGCATGGGGTGTAGAGGGTCGGAGGTTCGAATCCTCTCACACCGACCAAATTCCCCGAGAAAGGCCTTGTCAGACGACAAGGCCTTTTCTTTTATGGTCTTCCACCGCGATTGTCTCTCCGATCCCTTTGTGCTGTAGTAAAACCCCCTTTGCCAAGCGGCCCGCATCATGTTGCCTTCCCTTCGTACTTTCTGCACCCTTGCCCTCAGCGCCCTGCTGGTCGGCCAGCTCGCGGGCTGCGCCACCGCCTATGACAGTGAAAAATCGTTCTGGAATGGCCAGACCGGTTTTTCACAGACCCAGCTTGGCCCAGCCCGCTGGCAACTGGAGTTTGTGGGAAACGATCTGGTGGACAGGGAAACGGCGCGCAAATACGTGCTCAAGCGGGCCGGTGAGGTGGCACTGGCAAAGGGATACCCCTGGATTCGGGTCGAGACGCTGACCCTGTCGCGGGATGCCGTCAGGGTCACCCCGACCCGCCCCCAATTCGGGTTCGACGAGTACGAGCCAGACACCTTCATGGACGACATGCAGGTGGAACATCGCACCTCGGCCCTGCTCGTCTTCACCCTGGAGGCCAGCCCCCGGGACGCACAGAGCATGGAAGCCGTTTATCTCGCAAAAATTAAAATAAACAGCGATTAATACAAATAAATCACAAGATGCATATCAAATGCAGCTAACAATAGCGCAAAACTCCGAAACAAGTCACTGGATTTCCCCTTCGCGATTAGGCATGCTCCAGCACACCGGCTGTCTGGATTCCACCGCCCGGATCACAAAAAAGGACTGAGGCGGCCCCTCGCCGCCTGCACAGGCATTGCACCTATCGAAACCGGAACTCCCCCATGAAAATGAACAAGTTGACCGTTGCCATCCTCATTGCGATGTTGCTTGGCATCGTGACCGGGCAGGGTTATCGCCTGCTCGCGCCCGCACAGGCCGCAGGCTTTGCCGATGACATCACCCTGCTGACCGACATCTTCCTGCGCCTCATCAAGATGATCATCGCCCCCCTGGTGTTCACCACGCTCGTGGTCGGCATCGCCAAGATGGGTGACACCCGCACCGTGGGCCGCATCGGCGTCAAGACCCTGGGCTGGTTCATGCTCGCCTCCCTGATGTCTCTGACCCTGGGGCTGGTCATGGTCCACCTGATGCAACCTGGGGTGGGGCTCTCCCTCTCCCTGCCCGATGACGGCGCCAGCTCCGGCGTGCTTGCCACCGCCATCTCCCTCAAGGATTTCGTGACCCACGCCATCCCGAAAAGCGTGGTCGAGGCGATGGCCACCAACGAGATCCTGCAGATCGTGGTCTTCTCCCTCTTCTTCGGGCTGGCCGCCGCCGCCCTGGGGGACGACGCCAAGCCCGTGGTCAAGCTGATGGCCAGCGGCGCCGAGATCATGCTCAAGGTGACCGGCTACGTGATGAACTTCGCCCCGTTCGCGGTGTTTGGCGCCATCGCCGCCATGGTCGCCAAGGAGGGGCTCGGCATCCTCGCTACCTATGGCACCTTCATGGCCCAGTTCTATCTGGCGCTCGGCTGCCTATGGCTGCTGCTCATCGCCATGGGCAGCCTCTTCATCCGCCGCCGCATCCTGACACTGCTCGCCCTCATCCGCGAGCCCATCCTGCTGGCCTTCTCCACCGCCAGCTCCGAGGCCGCCTACCCCAAGACCCTGGACAGGCTGGAGAAATTTGGCTGTGACAAGCGCATCGCCAGCTTCGTGCTCCCCATGGGCTACTCCTTCAACCTGGACGGTTCCATGATGTACTGCACCTTCGCGGTGATGTTCATCGCCCAGGCCTATGGCATCGAGCTCTCCACGGCCCAGCAGATCACCATGCTGCTGCTGCTGATGGTCACCTCCAAGGGAATGGCCGGGGTGCCCCGCGCCTCCCTGGTGGTGATTGCCGCCACCCTCAACCAGTTCCACATCCCGGAAGCGGGCATCCTGCTGCTGCTCGGTATCGACCACTTCCTCGACATGGGGCGCTCCGCCACCAACGTGCTGGGCAACGCCATCGCCGCGAGCGTGGTGGCCAAGAGCGAAGACAGCCTGGGGGAGACCGCCCCCCTCGGCGAGGTGGACACCGCCAAGGCGTGATCCCCCCTGACCCCCATGACAACGGCCCGCTTCTGCGGGCCGTTGTCATATGCCTGATGGGGCACGCCGCGCCTCAGCACCAGCGCCTGACCTGTCGGCAATAGTCGTCATAGGCATCGCCGAATTGTCGCCGCAGCGCCTGCTCCTCCGCCAGGATCTGGAAGCGGGTAAGCCAGCCCCAGAGCAGCAGCGGCCCGAGCCACACTGCCATGCCTCCCAGATAGCACGCCAGCGCCAGGGTCCAGCAGAGCAGCCCCAGGTACATGGGATTGCGGCTGATGCGATAGACGCCCCGGGTCACCAGCACCCGGCTGCTCTCCAGCCGCTGGGGGTGCACAGTGGTGCGCTGCTGCCAGAAATGCAGAAGCGCACCGCCCCCCAGCAGGGCTCCCGCCAGCCACAGCGTGGCGACCAGCACCAGCCACAGGGGCGCCGCCCTCCCCTCACCCCGCCCCAGCCACATGGCGAGCACGATGACGACGAACAGCAGCAACGGTGGAATCCGCAACGTCAGCTTCATATTTTCTTCCTGCAACACGTGCCACGATTGACGCCGTTGAGATACACTCCCAGAGTCGGCATCTGGATAAAAAGTGAAATATATCATTAGCATAGCAACATGCTATGACCAGCCCTGCCGCAGCTCGCCTCAGCGATGAGCCCAGCCTCAACTCAAGACAATAAGAAAGGACTTGCCCCATGCACAAGAAAACACTGCTCGCGACCCTGATTTTTGGCCTGCTGGCCGGCCAGGCGGTCGCCGCCCCCTATCTGCCGCTCGCCGACGACCACCGCAACGGTCAGGAACAGACCGCCGCCAACGCCTGGCTGGAAGTGGATCTCGGTGCCTTCGAGCACAACATCCAGACCCTGAAAAATCGCCTCGGTGACAAGGGCCCGCAGATCTGCGCCATCATGAAGGCGGACGCCTACGGTCACGGCATCGACCTGCTGGTCCCTTCCGTGGTCAAGGCAGGCATCCCCTGCATCGGCATCGCCAGCAACGAAGAAGCACGTGTTGCTCGCGAGAAGGGCTTCGAAGGTCGCCTGATGCGGGTGCGTGCCGCCACCCCGGATGAAGTGGAGCAGGCCCTGCCCTACAAGCTGGAGGAGCTCATCGGCAGCCTGGAGAGCGCCAAGGGGATCGCCGGCATCGCCCAGCGCCATCACACCAACATCCCGGTGCACATCGGCCTGAACTCCGCCGGCATGAGCCGCAACGGCATCGATCTGCGCCAGGACGATGCCAAGGCCGATGCCCTGGCCATGCTCAAGCTCAAGGGGATCACCCCGGTCGGCATCATGACCCACTTCCCGGTGGAGGAGAAAGAGGACGTCAAGCTGGGGCTGGCCCAGTTCAAGCTGGACTACCAGTGGCTCATCGACGCCGGCAAGCTGGATCGCAGCAAGCTCACCATCCACGCCGCCAACTCCTTCGCAACCCTGGAAGTGCCGGAAGCCTATTTTGACATGGTGCGCCCGGGCGGCATCATCTATGGCGACACCATTCCCTCCTACACCGAGTACAAGAAGGTGATGGCGTTCAAGACCCAGGTCGCCTCCGTCAACCACTACCCGGCGGGCAACACCGTCGGCTATGACCGCACCTTCACCCTCAAGCGCGACTCCTGGCTTGCCAACCTGCCGATGGGCTACTCCGACGGCTACCGCCGCGCCATGAGCAACAAGGCCTATGTGCTGATCCATGGCCAGAAGGCCCCCGTCGTGGGCAAGACTTCCATGAACACCACCATGGTGGACGTCACCGACATCAAGGGGATCAAACCCGGTGACGAGGTGGTCCTGTTCGGACGCCAGGGTGATGCCGAGGTGAAACAATCTGATCTGGAGGAGTACAACGGTGCCCTCTTGGCGGACATGTACACCGTCTGGGGCTACACCAACCCCAAGAAGATCAAGCGCTAAGCAAATTGCTGACATGAAAAAGGGCTCCCGAGGGAGCCCTTTTTACTGCGCCGTTCACGCCGCCTTTTTGCGGGTCATCAGCAGACTCAGCCCCATGGAGGCCAGCAGGATCAGCGCCACCACGCCAAGGGCGATGCCGGTCGGTATCTTGAAGATATCGAGCAGCAACATCTTGACCCCGATGAACATCAGGATCAGCGCCAGGCCGTATTTGAGCAGGGCGAAGCGATCGGCCACCCCGGCCAGCAGGAAGTACATGGCGCGCAGCCCCATGATGGCGAAGATGTTGGAGGTGAGCACGATGAAGGGATCCGTGGTCACCGCGAAGATGGCCGGGATACTGTCCACCGCGAAGATGAGGTCGCTCACCTCCACCAGCACCAGGATGAGCAGCAGCGGGGTCGCGTAGCGCACACCGTCACGCCAGACGAAGAACTTCTCCCCCTCCAGCGTCTCGGTCACCTTGAAGCGACGACGCATCCAGCCGAGCAGGGCATTGTTCTCGAGATCCGGCTCCTTGTCGGCCGCCCACAGCATCTTGGCACCGGTCAGCAGCAGGAAGGCCCCGAACAGGTAGAGGATCCAGTGGAACTGCTCGATGAGCCAGCTGCCCGCGAACACCATGCCGGCGCGCATCACGATGGCCCCCAGTACCCCGTAGAGCAGGACCCGGCGCTGCAGCTCCGCCGGGATGGCGAAGTAGCCGAACAGCATCAGCCAGACGAAGACGTTGTCCACCGCCAATGCCTTTTCGATGAGGTAGCCGGTGAGAAACTCCAGCCCCTTCTGGTTCGCGATTTCGCGCCCGGCACTGTGATCCAGCCAGAGCCAGATGGCCAGGTTGAACAGGAGCGCCACGCTGACCCAGATGAGAGACCAGATGCCCGCCTCTTTCAGCGACACCTTGTGCGCCTTGCCGCCACCGACAAAGCGGATATCAATCCACAACAGGACCAGCACTATGCTGAAGAAACCGGTCCACATCCACCATTCACCCATTTTCACTTCTCCCAAAACGACAAAACCCACGGCCGGGAGGCAGTGGGTTCGCGTTTGGAGCAGATACACCTTGCCTCTCGGCAAGGTCTCACTTACAGCCAATGTACATCGACTGCCCGGCTGCCGGGTGCACTGCAGGATATGGGTGCACCGTAATGACGACAAACCGGCGAGAAGTTACTCCCCTTGTTGCGCGGATAGTAACAGCCTCGAAAGGTGACGCCAAGGGGCATCTTCACCGTCCCATGAAAAAGGGGCGCCACCTGGGCGCCCCTCGCAATATGGCTCTCCTTAGAACCTGTCGACGAGCTGTCACGAGAGGTCGTCAACAAGGTAAAGAGCAGCGCAGGAACCGGAATGTATATGAATACATGAGCACTCTTTGTTACAAACAAGCGAGCAGCGCATGAGCCTTGATCACGGCCTCGCAGCAAGATCGTTAACAGGTTCTCAGAGCGGGTCCACCTTGAGGCAGGAGACCGCGTGGTCGAAGTTGCCCTCGAGCTGGGGCCGGGTCTTGGCGCACTCCGGACCTGCCACCGGGCAGCGGGTACGGAACACGCAACCGGAGGGCGGATTCATGGGGGATGGCAAGTCCCCTTCCAGGATCTGGATGACCTTGCTGCGCTCCAGATCCGGATCCGGGATGGGGACCGCCGACATCAGCGCCTTGGTATAGGGGTGCAGGGGATTGGCGAAGATCTCCTTGCCGGTCCCCAGCTCCACCGCGTTGCCCAGGTACATCACCAGCACCCGATCGGAGATGTGTTTGACCACGGAGAGGTCGTGGGCGATGAAGATGAGGGAGAGCCCCATCTCCTTTTGCAGGGATTTGAGCAGGTTCACCACCTGAGCCTGGATGGAGACATCCAGCGCCGAGACCGGCTCGTCACAGATGATCATCTTGGGCTCGAGGATGAGCGCCCGGGCGATGCCGATGCGCTGGCACTGGCCGCCGGAGAACTCATGGGGGTATCGGTTCACCAGGTTCGGCAACAGACCCACCTTGGTCATCATGGCACGCACCTTCTCCTTCACCTCTTCCCTTGGCAGGGTCGGGTAGAAAGTGATGAGGGGCTCGGCGATGATGTCCCCTATGGTCATGCGGGGGTTCAGGGAGGCCAGCGGGTCCTGGAAGATCATCTGGATCTCCTTGCGCTTCTCCCGCAGGGCGTTCTGCTCGAGCTTGGTCAAGTCCTGCCCAAGCCACACCACCTTGCCGTCGGTGGCCGGTACCAGGCCGATGAGGGCACGGGCGAAGGTGGATTTGCCGCAACCGGACTCCCCCACGACGCCCAGGGTCTCCCCTTCGTAGAGGCGCAGGGTCACCCCGTCCACCGCCTTCAGGGCGGAGGGCTTGGCCCAGGGCCAGGCCTTGTCACTCTTGATATGGAAGTGAACCTTGAGGTCGGACACTTCCAGCAGCAGTTTCTTGTCAGTACCCATTTAGTTCACTCCCTTGATCATGGCATCCGATACCCAGTGGCACGCCCGCTCCCGTCCGTCGTTGAACGGCGTCAGGATCGGAGACTGCTGGCCACAAATCTCGCTCACCCGGTGGCAACGCTCCTGGAAGGGGCAGCCGGTGGGCAAACGCAGCAGGTTGGGCGGATTGCCCGGAATGGTGGGCAGCTCTTCCCCTTCGGTGTCGAGGCGGGGAATGGCGCGCAGCAAGCCTTCTGTATAGGGGTGGCTCGGGCGATAGAAGATATCGTTGACCCGGCCGTACTCCATGGTCCGACCTGCATACATCACCAGCACCTTGTCGCAGATGCCGGCCACGACGCCAAGATCGTGGGTGATCATGATGATGGCGGTGTTGAACTCGCGCTTGAGCTCGTTCATCAGGGTCATGATCTGGGCCTGTACCGTCACGTCCAGCGCCGTGGTCGGCTCGTCAGCGATGAGCAGCTGCGGCCGGCACAGGAGCGCCATGGCGATCATCACCCGCTGGCGCATGCCGCCGGAGAACTCGTGGGGATACATGTTCATCCGCTTGCGCGACTCGGGGATCTTCACCGCATCCAGCATGCGCACCGACTCCTCGAAGGCGGCAGCCTTGGTCATCCCCTTGTGCAGCATCAGCACTTCCATCAGCTGATCCTTGACCTTCATGTAGGGGTTCAGCGACGTCATGGGGTCCTGGAAGATCATGGCGATCTTCTCGGAGCGGATCTTGTTGAGCTTGTGCTCCGGCAGATTCAGGATCTCGTCCCCCTGAAATTTGGCCGAGCCGGTGATGACACCGTTCTTGGCGAGCAGCCCCATGATGGCAAAGGCCGTCTGGGACTTGCCTGAGCCTGACTCCCCGACGATCCCCAGGGTTTCGCCAGCAGAAAGAGAAAAGTTGAGGTCGTTGACGGCCACCACATTGCCGTCCGGGGTCTTGAACTCGACCCGCAGATCTTTCACATCCAGTAATTTCATCTCAGTACTCCTTATCGCGCTGTCGTGATGGGGGCCTGCCCGTGGTGAACGCGGTGCGTTCCCTGAACGGGTCTGATGGCCCCTTGGCGTCTTGCCGGTCCCTGGGTATCAGCGATCCTTGGGATCCAGGGCATCACGCAGACCATCCCCGAGGAAGTTGAAGCAGAACAGGGTCACCACCATGAAACCGGCGGGGAACAGGAGTTGCCAGATGGCCACTTCCATCGACTTGGAGCCTTCATCCAGCAGGGCGCCCCAGCTGGTCATGGGCTCTTGCACGCCCAGACCCAGGAAGCTCAGGAAGGATTCGAACATGATCATCCCCGGCACCAGCAGGGTGGCGTAAACCGCCACTATGCCGAGCACGTTGGGCACGATATGACGGGTGATGATCTTCCACTTGGAGACGCCGCAGACGTGGGCCGCCTCGATGAACTCCTTGCTCTTGAGACTCAGGGTCTGGCCGCGCACGATCCGCGCCATGTCGAGCCAGCTCACCGCGCCGATGGCGAGGAAGATGAGGGCCAGATTGCGACCGAAGAAGGTCACCAGCATGATCACGAAGAACATGAAGGGGAAGGCGTTGAGGATCTCAAGCACCCGCATCATCAGGCTGTCGACGCGACCACCGATAAAGCCGGACGCGGCGCCGTAGAGGGTGCCGATGATGACGGCCACCAGGGCCCCCATGATGCCGACCATCAGGGAGATGCGTCCGCCGAGCAGGGTACGCACGAACAGGTCGCGCCCCAGGCTGTCGGTGCCGAACCAGTGGCCGGTCTCCATGTCCGGGGCACTCTGCATGGCCCCCCAGTCTGGGTCATCGAAGGTGTATTGGGACAGATGTGGCCCCACGATCACCGCCAGACCGATGATGGTCAGGATGATGAGGCTGGTCAGGGCCGCCTTGTTGCGCAGGAAACGGCGACGGGCATCCTTCCACAGGGAGCGTCCTTCCACCACTTCCACTTTCTGGGCGAACGCCTCGACGGCTTCGCGCTTTTCAGTTGTGACTACCATGATGAACTCCCGGCTTAGTAACGGATCTTGGGATCGATGACGGCATAGAGAATATCGACCACGGCGTTAAAGGTGATGGTGAGGGCGCCGACCAGAATGGTCAGACCGAGCACCATGGAGTAATCACGGTTGAGGGCACCGTTGACGAACAGCTGGCCAATCCCCGGCAGGCCGAAGATGGTCTCGATGACCACGGAGCCGGTGATGATGCCCACGAAGGCCGGTCCCAGGTAGGAGACCACCGGCAGCATGGCCGGGCGCAGCGCGTGCTTGAGGATGATGTGGCGCAGGGGCAGCCCCTTGGCGCGGGCGGTACGGATGAAGTTGGAGTTCATGGTCTCGATCATGCTGCCGCGCATGATGCGGGAGATGGCCGAGATGTAGTACATCATCATGCCGAACACCGGCAGTACCATGAACTGGGCGCCGCCCCCCTGCCAGCCTCCCGCCGGGAACCAGCCCAGATAGATACTGAAGAAGAGCACCAGCAGCGGTGCCAGCACGAAGCCGGGTATCACCACCCCGGCCATGGCCGACGACATCAACAGGTAGTCGATGAGGGTGTTCTGTTTCAGGGCCGCAATGGTGCCGAAGGTGACCCCCAGGGTCACTGCCAGCAGGAAGGCGACCGAGCCTATCTTGGCGGAGACAGGCAGGGCCTGGCTCACCAGATCATTGACGGTGAAGTCCTTGTATTTGAAGGAAGGCCCCAGATCCCCCTGGACCAGGTTGCCGAGGTAAGTGAGGTATTGCATGCCGATGGGCTTGTCCAGGCCATATTTGGCTTCGATGTTGGCCAGGACTTCCGGCGGCAGGGCGCGTTCGCTGGTAAAGGGGTTACCCGGGGCGAAGCGCATCATGAAGAAGGAGACGGTGATCAAGACCAGCAGAGTCGGGATCGCTTCCAGTAGACGTTTAAGGATGAATTTCAACATAGACATTTCCTGTCCTGTACTGCTTCCAAAGGGTCGCGGTTGTAATAAAGGCCCGCCGTCTGGCGGGCCCTGCTTGTTATGCGACTTGTTTCTTTACTCAGTGAGCAACGATGTACATGTCTTTGCTGTAGATGTTGTCCAGCGGGTTGGCCGGGTAGCCGCCCACGTAGGGCTTGACCATGCGGGAGGTCACGTACTGATAGATGGGGGCGATCGGCATGTCCTTGGCCAGGATCTCTTCGGCCTGGACATAGAGCTTGTTGCGCGCCTCGGCATCCACCTGGTTGCGGGACTCGCTCATCAGCTTGTCGAACGTCGGGTTGGAGTATTTGCCGTCGTTGTTGCCGTGAGTGGTCTGCATCAGATCCAGCATGGAGGAGGCTTCGTTGTAGTCGGCAATCCAACCACGACGGGCCACATCAAACTGGCCTTGCTTGAGCGTCTCCAGATAGGTCTTCCACTCCTGGTTCACCAGGCTCACCTGCACGCCGAGCTTCTTCCACATGGAGGCGACGGCCACGGCCACCTTTTTGTGGTTGTCGTCGGTGTTGTAGAGCAGCTCGAACTTGAGCGGGTTGCCCGGGCCGTAACCGGCTTCGGTCAGCAGCTCTTTCGCCTTGGCATCGCGCTCTGCCTGGGTCAGCTTGGACCAGGATGGTGCCACCGGCTTGAAGCCGTCCACGAAGTCGGGCACCAGGGCATAACCCGGGGTCTCACCCTTGCCCATCACCTTGTCGGCGATCACGTCGCGATCGATGGCGTAGGTGAGTGCAGTACGCACCCGCACGTCGTCATAAGGTTTGCGCTTGGTGTTGAAGGTGTAGTAGTAGGTGCCCACATAGCCGCTCACCTTCACTTCGTCCGGCAGCTCTTTCTTCATCTGCTTGAAGCGTTCGATGGGCATGTTGTAGGTCAGATCCACTTCGCCAGCCAGATAGCGGTTCAGCTCGGCGTTGGTGGACTGGATGGGCAGGTAGGTCACCTTGTTGATGACGGTCTTGCCGTTGTTCCAGTAGTTGGGGTTGCGTTCGACGTCGACGCGCTCGTTGACCACCCAGTCCTTCAGCACGTAGGCGCCGTTGGATACCATGTTGCCGGGCTGGGTCCACTTGTCACCGAACTTCTCGATCACCTTCTTCGGGACCGGATAGGTGGTGGTGTGGGAGAGCATGCTGACGAAGTAAGGCACCGCCTTCTCCAGCTGCACCTCGAAGGTGTGATCGTCCACCGCCTTCACGCCCAGAGTGTCGGCCGGCTTCTTGCCCGCGATGATGTCGGAGGCATTGATGATGGTCGGGATCTCCATGTACCAGGAGTAGGGAGAGGCCGTCTTGGGATCCACCGCGCGCTGGAAGGCAAAGACGAAGTCATGAGCGGTGACGGGATCCCCGTTGGACCACTTGGCATCCTTGCGCAGGTGGAACACGTAATGTTTGTTGTCCTTGGTTTCCCAGGACTCGGCGACGCCGGGCAGGGTCTCACCCTTGGGGCCGGAGGAGACGAGACCTTCGAACAGGTCACGCAATACGTTGGATTCGGGGGTACCTTCCACTTTCTGGGGATCCAGGGTGGCGGGTTCGGAACCATTGCCTTTCACCAGGGTTTGCTCGGGAGCAAGCTTGGTGCCGGCGGGGACATCGGCGGCGTGAGCCAGGGTGGCGCCACCGAAAAGTGCAGTCAATAAAAGGGTATTAATAATTGTTTTTCTATGAGTCATTTCCATACTCCAACAAGAACATTCCATGCATTTGTTATCCACGAGACAAACACCTCGCTGCCCGCATAATTCCCTGACAATTCTGATAATGCAATAGATATCATCAGGAACAGGCCGCTTTCATGGTCAAAAAAACAACTTAAAACCATTTATTCAGCATTTAAATATCCCGTAGCGGTCATTTTTCGTACAAGGCCGCTCGATTCTAGGAAATGACCAACAAAAAAGAAACAATAAAAAGCCGGTCACAAGGACCGGCTCCGACAAAAACGGACCTGGCTCACACCAGACCGGGGAAGACTCCCTTGATGCCCGCCACGATGATCTCGATGCCAAGGGACATCATGATGAGACCCATGATACGGGTCACCACGTTGATGCCGGTGTTGCCCATCAGCTTGAACAGCAGGGGAGCGGCGCGGAAGATGAGCCAGGAACAGCAGGCAAACGCCACCACCACCACGAACATGCCGGCCATCTGGGGCAGGGTCTTCTGGCTGGCATAGACAATGGAAGAGGAGATAGCACCGGGTCCGGCCATCAGCGGCAGTGCCAAGGGCACCACGGCAATGGATTCACGCGCAGCCAGTTCACCCTTCTCCTGCTTGTTGTGCTTCACCTCCCCCAGCTTGCCCTGCAGCATCGACCAGGCGATCAGGGTGATCAGCGAGCCACCGGCAATACGAAACGACGCCAGGGAGATGCCGAAACTGTCGAGGATGAGCTGTCCCATGCACATGGAGACCATCAGGATGATCATCACGGCAATGTGGGCGGTGGTGTTGGTCTTGCGTCGCTCCTCCGGCGACATGTGGCCCGTCAGGCTCACAAAGACCGGCAACAGACCCAACGGGTTGATGATCGCAAACAGGCCGACGAAAAATTTCAGGTATAAAGAGAAGTCTATTGCTGCCATAGGCGCCATCCAGAACCAATACGAGCCACAAGGGGCCAACCCCCAAACTGCGCGTAAATTTACACCATGGCTTTTCCCTTCTCCAATCAAATAATCTCACCCTTACCGGGGCTTTTTAGTTAGTTCCGCTAATGTATCGACAAAATTCAACATATCGGGTTGTTAAGGGAGAGAGGCCGCCATTAACATCGCCGGGTGCCATGGCAGCGCGTTATATCAACCCTCAGCCAAGAAACGATATTTTCGGCAAATGGCACCCTTGCTTCTTACCACGCCTGCTTGCCGCCCCCACCCGCTCCTGTGACCCCGATTTTGGCCTTTCTCACCCTGGTGCGGCGCCAGTGGGGCCGGCTGTGAAGAGGTGACGCGCTCCCTGCCACCGCCAGATGTGCTGTTTCGCCAGGGCGACTGGATGAAAACAACAACCCCTTATCTCAACATAAATGAAACGTCAGGGGAGTGGACGTTCTGCCACCATCACGGCGATACCGCCTCCCCCCATCCCGGTCAAGGCGAGAATTCATCGGATCCCCTTCCCTGAGCAGATATTCCAAGGGCGCATGACAGCAGCTCGTGATGCCAAGAAAGGATGACACACTCCCATAACATAGTGGTGCGACAAGGGGTGAAACAAAATTTCTTTTGTTCTTTTGTTACATATGATCCAGATCAATCTTTTCTGACACATCCCGACCCTATAATCGAGCCAGAAAACAGTTTACTAAGGCATGTAAATACCCCGTTATGGTGATTCTCGCCTTGACAAGGTGGCTATAATTGCCGGGCATTGCCAAGGTCTTACTAAACAGTTTTCAAATCATCAGGAGATAAACATGGCAGTAACCAATTTGGCTGAACTGGATGCACTGGTTGCCCGCGTCAAAGAAGCACAGCGTCAATTCGCCAGCTTCTCGCAAGAGCAGGTAGACAAGGTCTTCCGCGCCGCCGCTCTGGCCGCCAGCAACGCCCGTATCCCCCTGGCCCAGATGGCCGTGGCTGAATCCGGCATGGGTATCATCGAAGACAAGGTTATCAAGAACCACTTCGCCTCCGAATACATCTACAACGCCTACAAAGATGAGAAGACCTGCGGCATCCTCAGTGAAGATGACGAGATGGGCACCATCACCATCGCCGAGCCGGTAGGCATCATCTGCGGTATCGTACCGACCACCAACCCGACTTCCACCGCGATCTTCAAGGCCCTCATCTCCCTGAAGACCCGCAATGCCATCATCTTCTCCCCGCACCCCCGCGCCAAGAACTCCACCAATACCGCTGCCAAGCTGGTACTGGATGCTGCCGTGGCTGCCGGTGCGCCGAAAGACATCATCGGCTGGATTGATCAACCCTCCGTCGAACTCTCCAACGCCCTGATGCGTCACGACGACATCAACCTGATCCTGGCCACCGGTGGCCCGGGCATGGTGAAGGCCGCCTACTCCTCCGGCAAACCCGCCATCGGCGTGGGTGCGGGCAACGTGCCCATCGTCATCGACGAAACCGCCGACGTGAAGCGTGCCGTCGCCTCCATCCTGATGTCCAAGACCTTCGACAACGGCGTGGTCTGTGCCTCCGAGCAGGCTGTCATCGTGGTCGACTCCATCTACAACCAAGTCAAGGAGCGTTTCGCGACCCACGCCGGCTACATCCTCTCCAAGGACGAAGCGGACAAGGTGCGTAAAGTGCTGCTGATCAACGGCGCCCTGAACGCCGACATCGTGGGCCAGCCTGCCACCAAGATCGCCGCCATGGCCGGTGTGACCGTGCCTGCCACCACCAAGATCCTCATCGGTGAAGGTCTGGAACTCTGCGCGGAAGACGAGTTCGCTCACGAGAAACTCTCTCCAACGCTGGGTATGTTCCGTGCCAAGAACTTCGAAGAAGCCGTCGAAATGGCCTGCGACATGGTCAACATCGGTGGTATCGGCCACACCTCCGGTCTCTATACCGACCAGGATCGCAATGCCGACCGCATCAAGTACTTCGGCGACAAGATGAAGACCGCCCGTATCCTCATCAACACCCCCTCCACCCAGGGTGGTATCGGTGACCTGTACAACTTCGCGCTGGCCCCGTCCCTGACCCTGGGTTGCGGCTCCTGGAGTGGTAACTCCATCTCCGAGAACGTCGGTCCCAAGCACTTGATCAACAAGAAGACAGTCGCAAAACGGGCAGAAAATATGCTGTGGCACAAACTTCCGAAATCCATCTACTTCCGTCGTGGTTCCCTGCCGATCGCCCTGGGCGACCTGGAAGGCAAGAAGCGCGCCATGGTGGTGACCGACCGCTTCCTGTTCAACAACGGCTATGCCGATGAAGTGGTTCGCCTGCTAAAGAAGCTGAACATGGAAGTGGAGATCTTCTACGAAGTGGAAGCCGACCCCACCCTGTCCGTGGTCCGCAAGGGCGCCGAGATGGCCAACTCCTTCAAGCCGGACGTGATCGTCGCCCTGGGTGGTGGTTCACCCATGGATGCCGCCAAGATCATGTGGGTCATGTACGAGCACCCGGACACCGCGTTCGAAGACCTGGCCATGCGCTTCATGGACATCCGCAAGCGTATCTACAAGTTCCCGAAAATGGGCGTGAAGGCCGAACTGGTCTGTATCACCACCACGTCCGGTACCGGTTCTGAAGTGACCCCGTTTGCGGTCGTGACCGACGACGCCACCGGCATGAAGTACCCGCTGGCCGACTACGAGCTGACCCCGAACATGGCCATCGTGGATGCCAACCTGGTGATGGGCATGCCCAAATCCCTGTGTGCCTTCGGTGGTATCGACGCCGTGACCCACGCCATGGAAGCCTATGTCTCCGTGCTGGCCAACGAATACTCCGACGGTCAGGCGCTGCAAGCCCTGAAACTGCTGAAGGACTACCTGCCCTCCAGCTACATCAACGGCGCCAACGACCCGGTTGCCCGCGAGAAGGTGCACAACGCCGCCACCATCGCCGGTATCGCGTTTGCCAACGCCTTCCTGGGTGTGTGCCACTCCATGGCCCACAAACTGGGTGCGGAGTTCCACATCCCCCACGGTCTGGCCAACGCTCTGCTGATCAGCAACGTCATCCGCTACAACGCGAACGACAACCCGACCAAGCAGACCGCGTTCTCCCAGTACGACCGTCCGCAGGCTCGCCGTCGCTACGCCGAAGTGGCTGACCACCTGGGCCTGACCGCTGCCGGTGACCGTACCGCCGCCAAGATCGAGAAGCTGCTGACCTGGCTGGACGAGCTGAAGGCCACCCTGGGGATCCCGGCCTCCATCCGCGAAGCCGGCGTGAACGAAGCGGACTTCCTGGCCAAGGTAGACCAGCTGGCCCTGGAAGCCTTCGATGACCAGTGCACCGGCGCCAACCCGCGCTACCCGCTGATCACCGAGCTGAAAGCCATCCTGATGGACACCTACTACGGCCGTCCCTTCATCGAGGAAGCCCCTGCTGCCGCCCCGGTTGCAGCCAAGGTCGACGCCAAGGTGGACAACAAGAAAAAATCCAAGGCCTGATAAACGCCACGGATGACAAGAGCCCGCGCACATGCGCGGGCTTTTTTGTTTGTCTATCTGTTTAATTTTGCTAGCTTGTTGATAGGCAAATTCGACAGAAGAGCTAGTCCATGGCGCTGATACAGGCCTCCATCGAGCAGTTGAGAGTCGGCCACTACATCCATCTTCCCACGGGATGGACGAGCCACCCTTTCATGTTCAACGCCTTCAAAATCAAGGACCAGCAACAGCTCGACATCATCCGCCACCTCGACCTGACCCTGCTGATGGTGGATCCCGACAAGAGCGATCTGCCGGTCGAGCCCCTGCTGCGGGCCGAACCCGTAACCTCTCTTGAGATGAGCGACACCGGGGATACCACCTCCTCTTCTGTGGGCCCCACCTTCGACGAAAAGGCGTTCAGGCGCTCCCTTCGCATCGCGGACAAGGCGTTCGGTCAATCCCTGTCAGATCTTCGCGACGCCCTTGGCGCCCTCAACCTCAAACCGGACGAAGGCTTGGCCAATACCGCACAGATAGTGCGCAGCACCGCCGCCCGTCTGGCAGAACACCAGGGGCCACTCGGTCTGCACCTCATCCGCAGCCAGAACACGGATACCCTGCTGCAACACAGCCTGAGCGTGGCCTTCATCGCCATGTTGATGGCACGGGAGCTTGGCATGAATCCCGTCGAGATCGAGGAGACCGGTCTGGCGGGCCTGCTCCACGACATCGGCGAGCTCAGGATCCCGAGCCAGATCATCCAGAAGCGGGGGGAGCTCAGCAAGGCGGAGCAGAATTTCCTCAACATGCACCCCCAGTACGGACTGGAGATGCTCAACCAGTTGCAGGCTTTCGAACCCAGGATCCGCGAGGTCGCCTACCTGCATCACGAACGCCTCGATGGCAGCGGTTTTCCCCTCGGGATCAAGGGCGACAAGATCCCCCCCCTCGCCCGCCTCATCGGGCTGGTGGACCACTATGACGAGCTGCTTCACCCGCGCAGCGGCCTCAACCCGCCGGGACCCAGCCAGGTGATCGGCCAGCTCTACAAGCTCTCCCAGAAGAAGTTCGAGCAAACCCAGGTCAGGTTGCTGATAAAAGTGCTGGGGGTCTATCCACCGGGTTCCCTGGTGCGCCTGGATGACGATGCCCTGGCCCTCGTGCTCTCCACCGAGCCCAGCATGCCCCTCAGACCCAAGGTGCTGCCCTACCTCAAGGGGCAGCGACCGGAAGGGGTGGCCATGATCGATCTGCGGGAAGATGCGCGAAGCATCGTCGCCACCCTCAGACAGGAAGAGCTGGACGACGCGCAACGCGCCTTTTTCGGTCTGGGTCGGCGGGTCTGTTACTATTTCGCCTTCTGAGTTATCCCCAGAAGCTGGGGATAACTCATTGGACAAACCTGAATAATTGCTCAGGTCCCCTCGAAATCGTCCACCATTGGAGCTGGATAAAAAACGCCCAGCCGATGGCCGGGCGGAGCATGCCACCTCCGTGTGGCGTATCCGGTGGATACCTTCATGCTCGTATCAGCAATATCAAGCGGGCGCAGGTTACACAAATATCAATTTAACGTGCTGATTTTATATGGTTTTATTTTTCCATTCTGGCAAACTGCCGCAGCGTTCAGCCCGCAGCCCACATCAAGACGGGCTCAGGCTCACCCTGCGTCATGACAACGCCCGGCTCCGGCGTGGTGTTTGAGGAAGCTTTTTTATGCAACTAGTCCTCTCTCTGCTCCAGCAGATGAGTGTCAGCCTGGTCATCGCCTACCTTTTTTCCAAAAGCCCCCTGTTGCGTCCCCTGGCCAACTACTCCGTCAGGCTGCCCCACAAGGTGCTCATCTATGTCATCTTCTCCTGCTTTTGCATCCTGGGAACCTATGTAGGCCTCGACATCGATGACGCCATCGCCAACACCCGGGCGGTCGGTGCCGTACTGGGGGGACTGCTGGGTGGCCCTCTGGTTGGATTCCTGGTGGGGCTGACCGGCGGCCTGCACCGCTATACCCTGGGGGGGTTCACCGATCTCGCCTGCGCCATCTCCACCACCTGCGAAGGCTTGCTGGGGGGGCTGGTGCACTGGCGGCTGATGCGGGCAGGCAGGGTCAATGACCTCTTTGCGCCCAGGGTCGCCTTCTTTACCACCTTCGTGGCCGAGATCATGCAGATGGTGATCATCCTGCTGGTCGCCACCCCCTTCGACAAGTCCCTGCTGCTGGTGCGCACCATCGCCACCCCCATGATCCTCGCCAACTCCTGCGGGGCGGCGCTCTTCATCAGCATGATCCGCGACCAGCAGCGGATGTACGAAAAGTTCTCCCGGGTCTTCTCCGCCAAGGCGCTCACCATCGCCAACCGCACCGTCGGCATCATGAGCCAGGGGTTCACTCCGGAGGCCAGCGGCAAGATAGCCCATATCGTTCAGGAAGAGACCGGCGTCGGCGCCGTCGCCATCACGGACACCGACAAGATCCTCGCCTTCATCGGCACCGGAGAAGATCACCACAAGCCGGGTACCCCCATCACCTCGGCGATCACCCTGCAAGCCATCGCCCAGAACAAGGTGCTGTTCGCCGATGGCAACAGCCAGCCCTATCGTTGCAGCATCTCCCCCCAGTGCCAGCTCGGCTCCGTGCTGGTGATCCCCCTGCAGGGTGACGAGGGGGTGATCGGCACCATCAAGCTCTATGAGCCCAAGAAGCGGCTCTTCCTCAAGATCAATCACACCCTGGGAGAAGGGATCGCCAACCTGTTGTCCCAGCAGTTGCTGGCAGGCCGCCTGGAGCAGCAGCAGCGCCTGCTGGTGCAATCCGAGCTCAAGCTGGTGCAGGCACAGATAAACCCCCACTTCCTGTTCAACACCCTCAACACCATCAGCGCCATTACCCGCCGCGATCCGGGACGGGCACGGGAGCTGCTGCTGCACCTCTCCCGTTTCTTTCGCAACAACCTCAAGCGCCAGAGCGGCCTGACCACGCTGCGGGAGGAGCAGGAGCACTGCCTCTCCTACCTGGAGATAGAGCAGGCCCGCTTTGGCGAGCGGCTCACCGTCATCAACGAGATCCCGCTCCACCTTGCCGAGGTGCAACTGCCGAGCTTCACCCTGCAGCCCCTCATCGAGAATGCCATCAAGCACGGCATCTGCTCCCTGCTGGAAGAGGGGCGACTTCGCCTCTTCGCGAGGGAGACCCCCGAGGTGATCACCCTTTGCGTCGAAGACAACGCCGGGGCCTGGCAACCATCCGGCCAGGGGGATGGTCTGGGGATGAGCCTGGTGGACAAGCGCCTCAAGAGCGCCTTTGGCGAGCGCTATGGCATTGACGTCCAGTGGGAGCCAGAGCAATGGACCCGGGTCTCCCTGACGCTCCCACGACAACCCCGCACCACCGCCAAGGAGATGACATGATCCGCACCCTGATCGTCGATGACGAGCCCTATGCCCGCGAGGAGCTGGCAGAGCTGCTGGCCAGCGATCCCGACATCGAGATCCTGGGCATGGCGGGCAACGCCATCGAGGCGCTCGGCCTCATCCAGCAACTCAAGCCGGATGTGGTGTTTCTCGATATCCAGATGCCCAAGCTCAGCGGCATGGAGCTGGTGGCCATGCTCGATCCCCTGCCCCGCATCGTCTTTGTCACCGCGTTCGACGACTACGCCATCCAGGCGTTCGAGGAGAACGCCTTCGACTACCTGCTCAAGCCAGTGGAGCCGGCGCGCCTCGCCAAGACCCTGGCGCGGCTCAGGCAGGACATCACCCCGCAACCGGTCGGGACCCTGGCCCCGACCATCCACCATATCCCCGGATACCTGCACAACCGGGTACGGCTGCTCCCAACCTCCCAGGTGGAGTACGCCTTCTCCGATCTCGGCGGCGTCCATGTCGCCTGCCAGGGCGAGCTGTTTCACACCCAGCTCACCCTCAAGTCCCTGGAGGAGAAGACCCCGTTGCTGCGCTGCCACCGCCAGTATCTGGTAGCCCCGACCGCCATCTTCGAAATCCGGTTGCTGGAGAATCAGCTGGCGGAGATCGTGACCCCGAGCGGGGCCCGGGTACCGGTCAGCCGCCGCTACCTCAAGGAGCTCAAAGACGAGCTGGGACTGGAATAAAACGGTGCGCGATGTGCGCCGGATCACAGCGGGCAACCGCTCGGGTCGCCATGTCGCCGCTCACCCTCTTTCACCTGCCGTTAACAGAAGTCCCCCCCTACACTGGCTGCGCACACCAAAAAATAACAAAGCAGGAGCGTAGCAATGATCTGGTTCTTCCTCTGTGTCGGCTTGTTGATAGCCGGCTACTTCATATACGGCAAATTCATCGAACGGATATTCGGGCCCAAACCCGAGTTGAAGACCCCCGCCATCACCATGGCGGACGGGGTGGACTATGTCCCCATGTCGGACAAGAAGGTCTACCTGGTTCAACTGCTCAACATCGCAGGCGTCGGCCCCATCTTCGGCCCCATCCTGGGTGCCCTCTATGGTCCGGTCGCCATGCTCTGGATCGTCTTTGGCTGCATCTTCGCCGGTGCGGTCCACGACTACTTCTCCGGCATGCTGTCGGTACGCGCCAGGGGCGCCTCGGTGCCGACCGTGGTCGGTGAGCACCTCGGCACCGCCGCCAAGCACTTCATGAACCTCTTTGCCGTGGTGCTCCTGATGCTGGTGGGCGTGGTCTTTGTCCTGAGCCCGGCGGGCCTGCTCGCCAACCTCACCTCCACCGATCTGGTCTACTGGATTGCGGCCATCTTCGCCTACTACATCCTCGCGACCATCGTCCCCATCGACAAGATCATCGGTCGCTTCTACCCCATCTTCGGCGCGCTGCTGGTCTTCATGTCCGTCGGCCTCATCATCGGCCTCATCGTCTCCGGCAAGGGCTTCTACAACACCGGGATGGACTTCTCCAACCTGCACCCGACGGACCTGCCGCTCTGGCCGCTGCTGTTCATCACCATCGCCTGTGGTGCCGTCTCCGGTTTCCACGCCACCCAGTCCCCGCTGATGGCGCGCTGCATGCAGAACGAGAGCTCCGGTCGCTTCATCTTCTACGGCGCCATGATAGGGGAAGGGGTCATCGCCCTCATCTGGTGCACCCTGGGTCTCTCCTTCTACGACAGCACCGAGGCACTCAACGCCACCCTGGCCAGCGGCGGCCCCTCTGCCGTGGTGCACGAAGTCTCCACCAGCCTGCTCGGTACCGTGGGCGGCATCCTGGCAATCCTCGGTGTGGTGATCCTACCCATCACCTCCGGTGACACCGCGTTTCGCAGCGCCCGCCTCATCGTGGCGGACTTCCTGAACCTGACCCAGAAGCCCATGGCCAAGCGTCTGCTCATCGCCATCCCCATGTTCATCCTTGGCTTCATCATCTCCAAAGCCGAGTTCGGGGTGATCTGGCGCTACTTCGGCTGGGCCAACCAGACCACCGCCGTCATCATGCTGTGGGCTGCAGCCGCCTACCTCATCAAGGAAGGCAAGCTGCACTGGGTATGCACCATTCCCGCCATCTTCATGACCGCAGTGGTCATCACCTACCTGGCCAACGCCCCCATCGGTTTCGGCCTCGAGATGAATGTTTCCACCATCATCGGTCTGGTGAGCACCGCCCTCATCACCCTCGCCTTCCTGGTAAAATTCAGGCCCTCCCAACTGAGAGAGGCCAAGGAGAGCTGAGGCATCAGCTTCTCTTCATGACAAGAGGCCCGGCATTGCTGCCGGGCCTCTGCTTTTTGTGGTCACTCTCTGGCGGGGGGCTCGGCGGAATCGGGCGCCCGGGCCGGCGCCTGATACCACTGCTCCCTGGCCACCAGCACAGCCTGTTCCGGCTGGGCAATGAAGTTGGGGGACATGATCTGCACCCCGAACTCGTTGAAGACATCCTGAATATGGCCATGGAGCTCCGTCTTGACCACCGCAGGGAGTTCGCTTGCCTTCATCCTCACCTGCAACTCGTACTCCACATACCAATCCTGCAGATGCAACTGCCGCACCAGGGGAGCTTCATCCTGATTGAGCCGGGTGCAGCGCCGCGCGGCCAGCTCCAGCATGGCATGTACCTGACGCCAGGGGGTGTCATAACCGATGGTCACCTTGGTCAACAGGGCCACCCCCTTCTCGCCCGCCAGCCGTGTCAGGTTCACCACCTTGCCCCCCACCACCACTGCATTGGGCAGCGTGACCTCGTGATCCTGGCGCGTCACCAGCTTGGTCGAGAGGGCATTGAGCTCGCTCACCATCCCCTCCACCTCGCCGATCTGCACCAGATCCCCTGGCCGCAGTGCGCGGGAGTAAATGAGCACCAGGCCGCTCATGGCATGGTTCATGATACCGGCCGATCCCAGTGTCACCATCAGACCGAAGAAGACGCTGATCCCCTTGAAGGCATCGGAATCCGCACCCGGCAGATAGGGGTAGGCCACGGTCAGGGCAAACAGCCAGATCACCACTGACAGCAGTCGCCGGGTGGCGCCTATGGTCTCGGCGTGCAAACCCTGCACCCGAAACTGGCCACGCTCGATGCGGTCGAAGAGGATGGCCAGCATCTTGATGAAGAAACGGGTGATGACCACGATAAGCAGCACGGTTACCAGACCGGGCATGGCGGCAATCATGCCCTCCAGCATGTCGCCACACAGGGCAAACAGGGATTCCCCAAGCTGATAGCTCCAGGCCCGGGTCTGGGGGAACAGGCCGAGCACATAGGTCAGCCAGCCATAGGTGAGCATGAAGATGAGCAGCAGCGTGATGAGGCCGAGCAAGCGGACCTCGACATTCCCGGTGACCTGGCGCCAGGAGTGGGGGACCAGCCCCTTCTGCAGCAACAGGCGGTTGGCCAGCCACTTTCTGACTCGCCGATGCCCCCGCTGCAACAGCCAGATGAGGCCGAAGAAGATCAGGCTGACCACCACCGCCAAGCCGACGGCTCTGAGCAAATAGGGGGTCGAGTGCAGCTCGAGATACTTGATGCGCACGCCGTCGAGCCGATGCAGGACACGTTCGGCCGCCTGATCCAGGGTCAGCTCGTCGAATTCATCAAGGTCCCCTTCCAGCAGCACCAGAATGCGCTTGCCATTGACCAGAAACTCCCGGCTCTCCTGGCCGTGTCGACTGCCTTTCGTCACGGCCACAGGCGTCATGAGGTCGCTTGGCTCCATCCGCTGAACTCGCTCATGGGCCAGCCGTACCCTGGCCGCCCCATCCAGGTTGCCATATTTAGCCGTCAGCATGACGATGGGTTCATGAAGCAGGACCAGGGTCTGTGCCAACTCCTGCTCATTGGGCTCCATTCTGGGTTCGGCGGTCCAGCCGAGGCGGGACCACAACAGGCAGATCAGCAACAGGCCAAGCCGCCATCCTTTGCCACTGCACCATTCGTTCATCAGGTTCACCTCTCACCTTGCCCGGGCATCCATTGCTGCTTGATTTTATCTAACCAAATCAATTTTGTGTTAAATAACTGATCCCAATAGTGCTACACCTTCGCTGTACCATAGCCATTCCCCGGGAAAGGAGACACGGTATCCATGAAGTGTTTCACTCGGGCCAGCAGGCTGGCCATTCCTCTGCATTGATGATTGCGCGTGATGGTTTCATGT
>NZ_JAGKRI010000134.1:0-13784 GCF_017939255.1 Aeromonas sp. Prich7-2 | reverse complement strand
ATGACGGTATAACCTGGCCAGAAGGAGGCAATATCAATATGATGCACGGCGACAGCAGGGTGATGGTGGTGGTGTGTTTGGAGACAGCCAGTTTACCAGCACCCTGTCTGTCAACTTCCACTTCCCCAAGATCCCGCGAAGAACCTGAAAAAAGGGCGCCGCAGCGCCCTTTCATCTTATAACCGGAAGTTGCCGACCAGCTTGTCGAGCTCGCCGGAGAGCTGTTGCAGGCTGCGGCTGGACTCGGTCAACTGGTGGGCGATATCAGCGGTCTCCATGGTGAGCTGGTTGATGTCCTCCACGTTGCGGTTGATCTCCCCGACCACGCTGGACTGCTCTTCGGTGGCGGTGGCGACCTGGATGTTCATGTCGCTGATCTGGGTGATGTGCCCGGTGATCTGGTCGAGGGCGCCGTTGGCCTCGTCGGCCTGGGTCACCACCCGCAGGCTCTGGTTGCGTCCCTGGGCCATGGCACTGACGGCGCGGGCGCTCTGCTCCTGGAGGCTGTTGATCATGCCCTGGATCTCGGCGGTGGAGGCGGCGGAGCGGCTGGCGAGGTTGCGCACCTCGTCGGCCACCACGGCGAAGCCACGGCCCTGCTCGCCGGCACGGGCGGCCTCGATGGCGGCGTTGAGGGCCAGCAGGTTGGTCTGCTCCGAGATGCTGCGGATGGTGTCGAGGATGCTGCCGATGGAGTCGGTCTGGCTCGCCAGGGACTCGATGACCCCGGCGACCTGTTCGATTTCACCGGAGAGGCCGACGATGCCGTGACGGGCCTGGGCGACGACCTGGGCCCCCGCATCGGCCTGCTCGTTGGCCTGCTTGGCGACGTCGGCTGCCAGGGATGCATTGCCGGCGATCTCGCTGACGGTGGCTCCCATCTCGTGGATGGCGGTGGCGACCTGGACGGTGCGATCCCGCTGGGCGGTGCAGTTGTGCTGGGTGAGCTGGGCCTTGGCGGCCACCTCGTTGGCGGTGGCGGCGAGCTGGCGGGAGTTGCTCGCCACCTGCTCGATGGATCCGTGGATCTTGGCGACAAAGTTGTTGAAGCCGGTCGCCACCTGGGCCAGTTCGTCACGGCCATCGACCTTGAGGCGATGGGTGAGGTCGCCATCACCGCTGCCGAGTTCGCGGAACAGGCGGGCCAGTTCGTTGAGGGGGCGGCTCACGGAGCCCGCCAGGAGAACGCCGAGCAGCCCCATGCCGACGGCGATGGCCAGGCTGACCAGCACCATGTGCAGGCGCGCTCTGTCCAGTTCGGCATAAATCTCGGCCTCCGGCACCTGGGCCACCAGATACCAGTCGAGCAGGGGGATGTAGCTGCTGGCCAGGATCACTGGCTGGCCGTCGACCTCGGCATGGGTGGCGGCAAAGGGCTGCTTGTTGAGCAGGTTGGTGCTACTGCCGCTGGCCAGCTGGGTCAGGTTGTCCCGATCGATGCGGGCGGCGTCGGGGTGCAGCTTCACCTTGCCGCTGCCGTCTGTCATGAAGACGAAGCCGCTGTCGCCGATGCGGAAGTTGGCGAGCATGCTGACCATGCTGTCGAGGGATTTGGCGAGGCCGGCGAGGCCGCGTCCGTCGAGTTGCTGGAAGTTCACGAACAGTTTCACCTCGCCGTTGCTCTCCCGAAAGATGCTGAGCATCAGATCCTGGCGGCTCTTGGTGTAGTCATAGAACCAGTTGTCCTGCTCGTGGTTCAGGATGCGCAGAAAACCGTCCTGGTTGTAGTAGGCGGCACTCTGACGATCGGCGAAGGAGGCGGTGACCAGACCATACTGGCTCGTCATGTCCTTGAGCTGGTTGATGAGGATGGACTCCTGCTCCTTGGGCATGCCGCGCTCGACCCAGTCCAGCACGAAGCGGTCGTTGGCAAGCTGTCTGGCGGCATTGGCGACCGAGGTGAGATCCTTTTCGATCTCCTTGCCGATGCGCTGGGTCAGGTTGGGCAGCTCCTGCTCGAACATGCGGTCCTCGATCAGCTGCTGGGCAGAACGCTGGCTGAAATAGCCCACCAGCAGGCAGGAGAGGGCCACGGCGAGGATGACGGTGGCCAGAATTTTCTGTTTCAGTGTCAGGCTTGCGAACATAGGGGTGACTCGGAAGTGTGAACCAGGGTTGAACTCATAATAGCGGCTGATTTGGCGCGCTCTTGAGGCGGTGGGGGCCTTTATTGTCGATTAACGTTTGCGCTCACACCCGGATTGGGCTGGATTGGCGCCCGATTTTGCCGAGACATCGTCGCAAGCGGGGCGACCCCTCGCCAGCACCCCGGCTTGCGGTTAAAGTGCTTGCACTTATAGTAGGCTGCACCTGACTGGCGGCCTGCCCGCTCGACTCGCACCGGATTTATGGACTCTCATATGCGCATCTTTCATCGGGGATGGACCCACCTGCTCGTGCTCCTGCTGGCGACCCTGCCGTTCATGGCGGCGGCCGGAGCCAATGATCCCGCGCCTTCGGCCAGAAACCCGGGGGCAACCAAGATGGAGCGTCCGAGGATCGCCCTGGTACTGAGCGGCGGCGGGGCCAAGGGGTCGGCCCATATCGGGGTGCTCAAGGTGCTGGAGGCAAAGCACATCCCGGTGGACATCATCGTCGGGACCAGCATGGGCTCCTATGTGGCGGGCATGTATGCCATGGGGCTCAGCGCCGAGGAGGTGGAGCGCACGACGCTGGCCATCGACTGGAACAAGGGCTATCAGGACAAGGTGGGGCGCGACGAGCTATCCCTGCGCAAGAAGCAGCAGACCGAGAAGTACCAGCTGCGCACCGACATCGGGGTCAACGGTGACCAGACCCAGCTGCCGGACGGCTTCTTCCAGGGACAGTCCATGGCCAGCCTGCTGCGCCACGCCACCTCCAACCTGCCGGCGCAAAAGAGCTTCGACAACCTGCCTATCCCCTATCGCGCGGTGGCGACCGACATGGAGACGGTGACCCCCTTCGTGCTGGATCACGGCAGCCTCGCCAAGGCGATGCAGGCCTCCATGTCCATTCCCGGTGCCCTCAAGCCGGTGGACTGGGACGGCCGCATCCTGGCCGATGGTGGCACGGTCAACAACATGCCGGTGGACGTGGCCAAGGCCATGGGGGCCGACGTGGTGATCGCGGTGGACATCAGCGCCAAGCTGCGTACCCGGGAGTCCCTCAAGTCGGGATTGGCCATGATCGATCAGCTCACCACCTACATAACCCAGGTGGGGACCGAAAAGCAGAAGGCGCTGCTCGGCCCCAAGGACATCCTGCTGACCCCCGAGTTCGGCAACATGGGGATCGCCGACTTCGCCCTGATGCCGGAGGGGATCAAGATCGGGGAGGCGGTCGCCAACAGTGCAGCGGCCCGGCTCGATGCACTCTCTCTCTCGCCCGCCGCCTACGCCGACTATCGCAACGGCAAGCTGAGCCGGCGCGCCGAGCGCAGCGGCCAGCCCGCCTACTACATCGACAAGGTGGAGATCATCAACAAGTCGCGCCTCTCCGACGACACGGTGCGGGCCATGCTGAACGTGCGTCCGGACAAGGTGCAGACCTACGAGAGCCTGGAGGCGGGGATCCGTCGCCTCTACGCCCTGGAGTCGTTCGATCGCATCACCTACGAGGTGGAGGAGCGGGACGGGGAGAACGTGCTGGTGGTGGACGCCAGCGAGAAGAACTGGGGGCCGGGTTATCTCAACTTCCAGCTCGGCTTCTCCGATGACTTCGAGAGCAGCTCCAACTACAACGTCGGCATGTCCTACACCCTGACCAACGTCAACGACTGGGGAGGCGAGTGGCTGACCGAGGCGTCCCTCGGGACCGCCAAGCACCTCAAGACCGACTTCTACACCCCGCTGGAGCCCTCCCAGACCTACTTCGGCGAGACGAGCCTGGCCTACGACAAGACCCAGCGACGGGTCTTCTTCCCGGAAGAGAGCAGGTCGTCGTCCGGGGTCAGCTATCTGGACTCCGAATACAGCTTCACCAGCGTGGATCTCGCCGTCGGCTGGAATCGCCAGCCCTGGAGTCGCTTCTCCCTTGGACTGGAGGGCAAGATCGGCAGCGTGGAGATCCAGAACCTCACCAACGCGGATGCCGATGCCTCCGCCTGGGGCCCCTACATCCGCTTCGAGCACGACACCCTCGACAGCCGCTACTTCCCCTATCAGGGGGTCTACTGGGACATCAAGGGGGGCTACTCCTACGTCGATCTCGACCCCGCGGACGCGCCCTCCGAGCAGGCCGAGGGGGTGAATTACCGGCTGGTGATGATCAAGCCCTGGTCCTGGGACAGGCACAGCCTCAACCTGATGCTGGAAGGGGGCGGCTCAAGCTCCCAGGAGACGGTACCGCTGTTCGTGCAGGATCTGGGCGGGCTGTTCCGCATGTCCGGCTTCCAGCATTACCAGTTGAGCGGTCGCTACAGCCTGTTTGGCGGATTGCGCTACATCTACCGGGTGGCGGACAACGACTTCGGTGCCTTCAAGGCGCCCCTGTTCCTCGGGGGCTCCCTCGAGCAAGGGGGGGTCTGGGACAAGGGAGAGGACATCAGCATCGAATCCTCCTATACCTCGGGTTCCCTCTATATGGGGGTGGAGAGTTTCCTCGGTCCCATCTTCCTCGGCTATGGCGTGGCGGAGGGGGGGCACGACATGTTCTATCTGCAATTGGGCACTACGTTCCAATAAGGGCGAAATGCTGCCTTTTTGTTAACTCACCTTGGGCGGGCGGCTTGTCACTCTAAAAAAACCTAATGGGTTTATATGGTTATGCTGGTTTGATGAATAACTGCACAGGGTTTGGATTTTAATTAGTCGTTAAAACTTATATAGTGGGGGGCACCCTACGGGTGTCCCGCAAGGACGATCGCCGCGAGCTTGGGCGAACCCCAAAAAAAAGACCAAAGAGGAATTAGTCGTGCTTGAAACATACCGTAAACACGTCGCAGAACGTGCCGCCGAAGGCGTGGTTGCCAAACCTCTGGACGCAGAGCAGGTCGCCGCCCTGGTTGAGCTGATCAAGAATCCGCCCGCCGGCGAACAGGACTTTCTGAAAGAACTGTTGTCCTCCCGCATTCCCCCGGGTGTTGATGAAGCGGCCTATGTGAAAGCCGGCTTCCTCACCGCCGTCGCCAAGGGCGAGGCCCATTCCCCCATCCTGACTGCCGCCGAAGCCGTCGAGCTGCTCGGTACCATGCAGGGTGGTTACAACATTCAGCCGCTGATCGACCTGCTGGACGATGCGACCCTGGCTCCTCTTGCCGCCAAGGGCCTCTCCCACACCCTGCTGATGTTCGACTCCTTCCACGACGTGGAAGAGAAGGCCAAGGCGGGCAATGCCCACGCCAAGCAGGTGCTGCAATCCTGGGCTGACGCCGAGTGGTTCCTGAACCGCCCTGCCCTGGCCGAGAAGATCACCGTCACCGTCTTCAAGGTGACCGGCGAAACCAACACCGACGACTTGTCGCCGGCGCCGGACGCCTGGTCCCGCCCGGACATTCCGCTGCACGCCCTGGCGATGCTGAAGAACTCCCGCCCCGGCATCACCCCGGACAAGGATGGCGTCATCGGCCCCATCAAGACTATCGATGCCCTGAAAGAGAAAGGTTTCCCGCTGGCTTACGTGGGTGACGTGGTCGGTACCGGTTCTTCCCGCAAATCCGCCACCAACTCTGTGCTCTGGTTCATGGGCGACGACATTCCGCACGTGCCGAACAAGCGCGCCGGCGGTGTCTGCCTCGGCGGTAAGATTGCCCCGATCTTCTTCAACACCATGGAAGATGCCGGCGCCCTGCCCATCGAAGTGGACGTCTCCAAGCTGGAAATGGGCGATGTCATCGACATCTTCCCCTATGAGGGCAAGATCACCCGCCACGGCACCGACGAGGTGCTGGCCCGGTTCGAACTGAAGACCGAGGTGCTGATCGATGAAGTGCGCGCCGGTGGCCGCATTCCGCTGATCATCGGCCGCGGCCTGACCGACAAGGCCCGCGAAGCGCTGGGTCTGCCGTTCTCCACCGTGTTCCGTCGTCCGCAGCCGGTGGCCGATACCGGCAAGGGCTTTACCCTGGCTCAGAAGATGGTGGGCAAGGCGTGCGGCGTGAAGGGCATTCGCCCCGGCACCTACTGCGAGCCCAAGATGACCACGGTCGGCTCCCAGGACACCACGGGCCCGATGACCCGCGACGAGCTCAAAGATCTCGCCTGCCTCGGCTTCTCCGCCGATCTGACCATGCAGTCCTTCTGCCACACCGCGGCTTATCCCAAGCCCATCGACGTGCAGACCCACCACACCCTGCCGGACTTCATCATGAACCGCGGCGGTGTCTCTCTGCGTCCGGGCGACGGCGTCATCCACTCCTGGCTGAACCGCATGCTGCTGCCGGATACCGTGGGTACCGGTGGTGACTCCCACACCCGTTTCCCCATTGGTATCTCCTTCCCGGCGGGCTCCGGTCTGGTGGCCTTCGCCGCCGCCACCGGCGTGATGCCGCTGGACATGCCGGAATCCGTGCTGGTGCGCTTCAAGGGCGAGCTGCAGCCGGGCATCACCCTGCGTGACCTGGTCCATGCCATCCCCTATGCCGCCATCCAGAAAGGGCTGCTGACCGTCGAGAAAGCGGGCAAGAAGAACATCTTCTCCGGCCGCATCCTCGAGATCGAAGGTCTGCCGACCCTGAAGGTAGAGCAGGCGTTCGAGCTGGCGGACGCCAGCGCCGAGCGTTCCGCTGCCGGTTGCACCATCAAGCTGGATAAAGAGCCGATCATCGAATATCTGAAGTCCAACATCGTGATGCTGAAGTGGATGCTGTCCGAAGGCTACGGCGACGTGCGCACCATCACCCGCCGCATCAAGGGGATGGAAGAGTGGCTGGCCAACCCGGTGCTGATGGAGGCGGACAAGGACGCCGAGTACGCCGAAATCATCGAGATCGATCTGGCCACCATCAAGGAGCCCATCCTGTGTGCGCCGAATGATCCGGACGATGCCCGTCTGCTGAGCGACGTAGCTGGCGACAAGATCGACGAGGTGTTCATCGGTTCCTGCATGACCAACATCGGCCACTTCCGCGCAGCCGGCAAACTGCTCGAGAAGTATCAGGGCGAGCTGCCGACCCGCATGTGGATTGCCCCGCCCACCAAGATGGACAAGGATCAGCTGACCGAAGAGGGCTACTACGGCATCTTCGGTCGGGTCGGTGCCCGCATCGAGATCCCCGGCTGTTCCCTCTGCATGGGCAACCAGGCGCGGGTAGCGGAAGGGGCCTCCGTGGTCTCCACCTCCACCCGCAACTTCCCGAACCGCCTGGGCAAGGGTGCCAACGTCTATCTGGCCTCTGCGGAGCTGGCCGCGGTTGCCGCCATCATCGGCAAGATCCCGACCGTGGCCGAGTACCTGCAGTACGCCAAGACCCTGGACGCCACTGCTGCCGACACCTACCGCTACCTGAACTTCAACGAGATCGCCTCCTACACCAAGAAGGCCGATGCGGTGATCCTGCAGCAAGCGGTCTGAGACTCGCCGGTCTGACCACTGAAAATAACAATGCCGCGTCTCGACGCGGCATTTTCCATTTCAGGGGGCTGCGCGATAATGACCCGCCATGCCCAGCAACGGCGTCGTCGATTTGCCTGGTACGCGCGTTGCGCTTTCGTTGTCTGGCCATGATGGCCCCACCGTTTCCTGGTGGGTATTTTTATACCGCGGTACCTGCGAAGCGGGCCCGCGCATTGCGGCGTGGTTGCTATGTTTCTGTTCCGGATTGATCTGGCCCGCATGAAGTGGCGCCTTGGTTGTGCCCTGCTGGTGTTAGCCCTGCCCCTGGTGGTGGGAGGGTGGATGGTGCATGACAGCTACGAGCAGGAGCTGAAGAACGATGCCAGTGCGTCAGCCAGCAAGGCCAGAACCTTGCTGGAGCGCATGCTGGATCAGGCCGAGCGGGCCAACCTCGAGGTATTGCCGCTGGCCGGTCGACCTTGCAGCGACAACCTGCTGCTGCTGCGCAAGCGAGTGGCGCTGGAGCCGTTCCTGCGCTCCATCAATCTGGTGCGACAGGGGATCATCAACTGCACCTCGCTGTTCGGGCCTGCCAGGGAAGTGGATGACGGCTCCCGCTACACGGATCGCAAGTTGCTGCTGATGAGCGGCAACCTGGTGCGCAAGAATCACCCCTTGCTGGTGGTGCGTCAGGAGCGGGGGCGTGATGCGGCACTGAGCGCCATTGACAGCAGTCAGCTCAGTTTCATGCTTACCCTGAGCAGCGATCCCAGCGAGCTGTTCTTGCAGGTGGGGTCCGCCTGGCTCGATGAGTCCGGCCACTTCCAAAGCGATCCGCCGAAACTGCACAGCAAGTTTGCCCTGATACTCGCCTCCCAGCGTTACCCCTTCACCATCCACGCCGGTTATGCCATGCCGATCTACTGGCGTGCCCTGTGGGAGGCTCGCCATCTGCAGCTGATCTGGCTGGGAGCCAGTTCGCTGGTGCTCTCACTGCTGGTGTGGTGGCTGCTTGGGCGGCCGGGGGCCCTGACGGACGAGCTGAGACGCGGGCTGCGAGCCAGGGAGTTTGTCCCCTATCTGCAACCGCTGATCGCCAGCAAGGGCGGCAAGATGGTGGGAGCCGAGGTACTGATGCGCTGGCAACATGCCACCGAGGGGCTGATCCGCCCCGATCTCTTCATCCCCCAGGCGGAAGAGTCTGGCCTGATCGTGCCCATGACGGTCAACCTGATGAAGACGGTGGCCAAGACACTCCACCCGGTGCAGGAGCAGCTGTCCGAGGCATTTCACATCAGCTTCAACATCAGTGCCATCCACTGCCGGGACCTCTCCCTGGTGGCGGAGTGCCGCGACTTCCTCGGCCACTTCGTTCCGGGACGGGTGGTGCTGGTGCTGGAGCTCACGGAGCGGGAGCTGCTGGTGACCAGCCCGCAGACCCTCTCCCTGTTTCGCCAGCTCGACGAGATGGGGGTGCAGCTCGCCATCGATGACTTTGGCACCGGCCACTCCAGCCTCATCTATCTGCAGCAATTCCACGTGGACTATCTCAAGATCGACCGCTCCTTCATCGGCCGTATCGGGACGGAGTCCCTCTCCGAGCACATCGTGGACAACGTCATCGACCTTGGGGGACGGCTGGGGTTGTCCCTGGTGGCCGAAGGGGTGGAGACGGAGCAGCAGGCCGCCTATCTGAGAGGCAAGGGGGTCCAGTATCTGCAGGGATACCTGTTTGCCCGCCCCATGCCGATACGCCAGTTCTGCCGGGAGCTGACGGCGGGAGAGATACAGGTCGCTGCCGGGCGCACCGCCCAGGGCTAGGCCGCGCCCACCAGGCTGTGCAGCCAGTTCACCAGGATGTCGTGGGGGCTGCCGGGTTCGGGAGGGGCGGGGGCGAGCAGGTGATAGCCGGTGCCGTCGGGGACGAAGCCGAGCGGTGCTACCAGCAGACCGGCCTCGATATCGTCGCACACCTGGCGGTAGGGGCCGATGGCGACTCCCAGCCCGGCGACTGCCGCCTGCAGGCTGAAATAGAAGTGCTCGAAGGTCTGACCCGGCACCTCCTCGTCTGCGGACATGCCTGCGTGCTGCTGCCACTCCAGCCAGGCGCCCGGACGGGTCTTGGTGTGCAGACGGGGGGCCGTTGGCCTGAGGGCCTGCACATCCCCCCTGGATTCAAAAAAGTGCGCCACCTTGCCCGGCGCCGGTCCGCTCTTCGAACAGCAACTGGTTGTAGAGCTCGGCAGGCCAGTGAAAGTCGTTGCGCCGGATGGCGAGATCGATACCGCTGCCAAAGCTGAGGGCGCCGCCGCCCGCCATCAGGTGTACGTCCAGCTCCGGGTGCAGAGCCTGGAAGGCGGGCCAGCGCGGGATCAGCCAGCGCATCAGGAGGGTGGGTTCGCAGGAGAGCACCAGCGACTGGGGGCGGCTCTGCTGGCGCAGGGCCTGCGCCGTCTGGCGGATGCTGCCCAACCCCTCCCTGACCGCCTGATAGAACCGTTCACCCGCGTCGGTCAGAAAGACCCGGCGCTGGCGCCGCTCGAACAGCATGACCCCCAGATCCTCCTCGAGCAGTCGTACCGCCCGGCTGATGGCGCCATGGGTGAGATGCAGTTCGTCGGCGGCGCGGCCGAAATGCTCGGTGCGGGCCGCCACCTCAAAACAGCGCAGGGCGGTGAGGGAAGGAAGCGAGAGGGCTTTTTGTGAGTTTTTTTCACCATTCATGTCAGGAATCATCGTTCGTTATTGGTGTTATTGGCAAATAAAATAGCCGATATCCCCTCTAATCAGGACTCTTTTCATGACCGAACTGTTAGCCGTTGTCGCCATTACCCTCTTTGCCGTCATCAGCCCCGGACCCGACTTTGCCATGGTGTCGCGCAACAGCCTGCTGCTCTCGCGCCGCACCGGCGTGTTGACGGCGATCGGCATCGCGGCCGGGGTCTGCGTGCACGTGGCCTACACCCTGCTGGGGGTGGGCCTGCTGATCCAGCAATCCCTCTGGCTGTTCAACCTCATCAAGCTGGCAGGGGCCGCCTATCTCATCTTCCTCGGCATCAAGATGCTGCGGGCCAAACCGGCTGCCGATGAAGAGAGCATCTGTCAGCCTGCCCTCTCCAGCCTGGGGGCGCTGCGCACCGGATTTCTGACCAATGTGCTCAATCCCAAGACCACCATCTTCATCGTCAGCCTCTTCATGCAGGTGGTGCAGCCGCAGACGCCGCTGGCGGTCCAGATCGGCTATGGCGCCTTCATCGCGCTGGCGCACGCCCTCTGGTTTGGTGCGGTGGCGCTCTTCTTCTCCACCCCTGCGGTGCGGGACCGACTGCTGGCGGTACGCCACTGGATCGATCGGGTGTTCGGGGGGCTGCTGGTGGGATTCGGCATGTTGCTGGCATTGACCCAGCAAACGCGCTGAGGCGGGGAGGGGCGCTCCCCCTATCCACCCCCGACTGTAGGGTCTTGTTTTTCATGCCTTGGCAGCCACTTTTCGGTAGAATTGGCGCTCATTTTGAAGTCAGATGAGGCGCGGTATGACGGTCAGGTTCCAGGCATTTCACAGCATCAAGGCGATTGGCAATCGGGAGGTGCTGTTCAACTGGTCCAGAACCAACCCCCTCGGCGCCCTTGATCAGGTGTGGCGCCCGACGACCCGTGACGAGCTGCAGCAACTGCTGCGGAAATACCCCGAGCGCAAGCTGCGGCTCATCGGCTCCGGCCTCTCTTTCGAACCCATCCACAGCGTCTACGCCGAAGGCAGCCAGGCGCTGCTGGTGGACCTGCACCACCTGCGCGGCCAGCTGGACAAGACTGCCGATACGGTGACCTACCTGGCGGGGACGCCGCTTGATACCGTCTATGCCGACCTCATCGCCATGGATCGCATGCTGCCGGCGTCCCCCGGCGTCATCGGCATCCAGACCCTGGGTGGAGCGCTCAGCACCGGCACCCATGGGCAGGGACTGCACCAGTCCGCCCTGTGCGATGCGGTGGCTGCCCTGACCGTGATGCTGGCGAGCGGCGACATCATCCGTGTGGATCGCACCGATCCGCGCTTCGGCGCCTTCGTGATGGGCATGGGGATGCTCGGCATCCTGCTGGATGTGACCCTCAACACCGTGCCCAACCGCATCATGCGCTGCACCAAGTTCACCACCGACTACCCCTTCCTGCTGGAACACAACGAGCGCCTCAACCGGGAGCACGCCTTCGTGAAGAGCTGGTGGTTCGCCTGGACCGGCGAGAGCCACATCTGGCTGGTGGATCCCGCCTCCGATGACGAGGTGGCCCGCTACCGGGCCGGGGGCAGCGAGCCGCTGGTGCTGGAGGGAGACATGGACGAGCGCATGAACCTGGCGCTCAATGCCACCATAGACGCGACCCTGCAGAAGATGGCCAGAGACACCAAGGACGAGGCCAGGGCAGGCGAGCACTTCGAGACGGTACGCCGCTTCAAGGACGCCTCGGATCTGGTGGGCAACGTCTACCAGATCCTCTGCAAGGGGATCCCTGCACCCCAGATCAACTGCGAGGTGGCCGTGCCCCTCGAACGCATGGGGGAGGCCCTTGAAATCCTGCAGGCATGGCAGGAGGCGAACCCCGGCGTGCTGCACTACCCCTTCATCCTGCGCTGCACCGGTCCCTCCGTGGCCTGGCTCAGTGCCGCCCATGACAAGTCGGTGTGCTGGATAGGTTTTCTGGTCTATCTGGCGGCGGACGGGACCTTCGTCGGGGGCTCCATGGAGCAGATGCGCGAGTTGCAGCAACTGCTGGTGCCGCTTGGCGGCATTCCCCATTTCGGCAAGCACCTGGCGATGGACCTCTACGACTTCCCGGCCCTGTTGCCGCGCTGGCACGACTTCCTGGCCCTGAAGCGGGAGCTTGACCCCCATGGCCGTTTCGAAAACCGCTGGCTCGGCGACCTGTTCGCCAACCGGTAAGGATCTGACATGACCGATATGCAAGACACTCGCTTACTCATCCTCCTGCCGATCAGAGGGGGGGCAACCCGATGACAGACATGCAAGACACCCGCATCCCCGTGACCCTGCTGACCGGTTTTCTCGGCAGCGGCAAGACCACCCTGCTCAACCACTGGGTCAAGCAGCCCGAGCTCGGGGAGTGCGCCGTGCTCATCAACGAGTTCGGCTCCGTGGGGCTGGATCATCATCTGGTACAGCAGGTGGACGAGCAGGTGGTGCTGCTCGATTCCGGCTGCATCTGCTGCTCGGTGCAGGGATCCCTGGTGGAGGCGCTGCAGGGGCTCTTCATGAAAGCCATCCAGCGCAAAATCAAACCCTTCAAACGGCTGATCATCGAAACCACGGGTCTGGCCGATCCGGCCCCCGTGCTGTTCACGTTGAGGGAAGAGGGCTTTATCGCCCAGCGCTACCGCTTCGACGGCACCGTCACCGTGGTGGATGCCGGCCATATCGAGCAGCAGCTTGCGGCTCAATATGAGGCGGTCAAACAGGTGGCGCTGGCGGATCTGCTGGTGGTGAGCAAGGGCGATCTGGTGGATGAAGAGACCCTTGCTCGGGTGGAAGCCCAACTGGCGACCCTCAATCCGGCAGCCCCCATCCAGCGGGTCAGCAATGGCGTGCTCTCACCCGCGGTGCTGGAGAAGCTCGGCGCCTACAACGAGGCGGCGGGGCGCGACGTGCGCCAGTTGCTGGCCTGGCTGCGTACCGAATCCCCGAAACAGGGGCTGGCTTCGCCCATGCAGCCGAAGATGACGCCGTTTGCCGCCAAGGTGGGGACGGTCGCGCCCACCCGCTTCGAGCACGGCAATATAGAAAGTTTCTCCCTGCGCATCGGCGAGCCGCTCAAGCCCTCCCGCCTGCTGGCCGCCATCGATGCGGTGCAGGCGCAATACGGCGATGCCCTGCTGCGCCTCAAGGGGATATTGCAACTGGAAGGGGAGAGCCAGCCCGTGGTGATCCACGGCGTGCACGGCCAGCTCTATCCGTTGCAGGCGCTGGGGGAGTGGCCCGAAGGCAAGGCCCAGTCCCGGCTGGTGTTCATCGTGAAGAGCCAGGACAGGGTAGGCATAGAGCAGTTGTTCCTCTCGACCCTCAAGGCCCCCGAACCCAGCCTGGAAGAGCACCTCAAGGCCATGCTCGGCCAGCCGGATGCCTGATATGCTGATATGACCCGCGCTCGTGCGGGTCTAATGAGATGGTCACCCCCACCCTGTGAGCGGTACGCTGACAGGGTGTTTTTCTTTCAGGAGAGGCCATCATGGAAAACGTTGCGCTTATTGGTATTGATCTCGGTAAACACTCTTTTCACATTCACTGTCAAGACCGGTT
>NZ_JAGKRI010000133.1:0-8989 GCF_017939255.1 Aeromonas sp. Prich7-2 | reverse complement strand
ATATGCCGTTTTGCCCAATCAGCAACGGACTTGGTTTTGAAACCATCGACCACCGTCATCCGCATCTTGATTGGATGTCCTTCCTTGTTCAGGGCCACTGCTGCCACAAACGGCGTCTTGCCTGCCGCGCCCCGACCCCGTTTGCCGCCACGGCGCTCGCCACCCCAGTAGACATCATCGAGCTGAATGATGCCGCTGATGGGCTGCTTGTCATCGGACTCTTTCATGGCTTGCAGCAGCTTGTGCTTGAGCATCCAGGCGGTGTCATATTTGACGCCCAACTGGCGCTTTAGCTCCATCGCTGACAAGCCTGTTTTGGTTTGTGACAACAGGTGCATTGCCAGAAACCACTTGGTCAGTGGGAGCTTGGTGTTTGCGAAAATAGTGTTTCCAGTCAATGACATCTGGTGACGGCAGTGATTGCATTGCCACACACGTGGCCGCCTTCTCAGGCGACAACAGGTCTTGTTGGCACATTCAGGGCAGACAAAGCCGTTAGGAAAACGCCAAGTGAACAGCGCGTTTTCGCACTGAGCCTCAGTGCCATAGTCCTTGAGAAACTCAAACAGGCTGTAGCCTTTCTGGAATTGGATTTTGCTTTTGGCCATGATCTCGCACCTCGATAACTGTACGTAAGATCAGTATAGTTCGTGGTAACTGACTGCTAATCATGGGTAATCAGGATCACGAATAGCCCGAAGCGAGAGACGATCACGTGATCGATCTGAGTGCTGCCCTGGGGGGTGGGCAGGGTCACGTCCTTGAGCAGGCGATATTCCCGCTTGTCGAGAAATAGCCGAATACAGAGATTGATAAACCACTCCCCGACCATCCCTTTGAACCAGGCCGTTTTGAGCAGGGTGGCAATCAACAGCAGTGGCAGGAGAAACCAGAGCTGAGTCAGCAGCGGCGCTATGGCAGCAGTGATATCCATGTGATTTAGCCTTCACAGATCCCGGTCAGGGATGGGTCTCGATGGGGATGATGCTGCGACACTTGGGGTATTCGGGGCAGCCCCAGAAGCTGTTACCCTTGGTATCTCCCCGTTTGCTGGTCCTCAGTACCATGGTTGTGCCGCATTTTGGACAAACCGGTGCTGTACCTGCATGGGCGGCCACGTTGTCCTGCGGGTCACTGTCGCTTGCGACGCGCTCCAACGTGATGCGCACCTCCTCGCTCACCCGAATAATGCGCTGAGCTTCATCGTAGGCATCGCGGTACAGCTCACTGTCATCCGCCCGCCGGATCAACACCCCCATCTCGTTGTTGTTCACCTGGCTGAATTCGTAGAGGTTCAGGCTGGTGACAATGCACATCTCCTCATTGAGGTAGCACTTGGCATGGAGATTTTTGCAAAAGCTGGTGCGGATATAGGTGAGCTCCTTGAGCCAGCTGATCTCTTCCGGTTGGAGTTCGCTCTTGCCATAGACGATCCGCACATCGATCTTGAGCCGGTTCTTGTCGGTCAGCAGCTCCTTGATCCTGTCATTGAGTTTGAGAAAGGGGCTGATCAGGATTAACCGCTCCTTGGCATCCTTTATCAGCTCTTCGAGGAAATAGTTGGTTGCGCTGGTATTCAGAAATTTGGCCATAACAAGCTCCCTGTCCCTGGAAATGTCATGTGTTCTCTGCTCAACAGTAGGTAGTCAGCCTGACCACAATCCCCGGCGTGGTTCTGCTTTACGTCTTCACCCACCGTCCGTATCCCCATGCTAGGAGATACAGGTGGGACCTCATAGCGGCAATGGAGTCAAATGTGCGTTCAGTCAGAGATTTGGTGATGGGGACGGTTCATGTCGCCTTGCTGCGCTAGAAACTCATCGCCAGTCCGATGGAGTAGCCGCTGGTACTGTTGCTGAACATATAGCGGGCCACCAGCCGGGTGCGGGTGATGAAGATGTCGTACTTGCTGCTGTCGAGTTCGAGGCCAAGTCCCAGGGAGTTGAGGCTGTTGAAACCGAGCTGCCCCCGTTGCTGCCCCAGGTATTCGGTTCTGGCCCCTTCCAGCACGTAGCGAAGGGGCCTGTCCAGCAGGGTCCAGTGCCACAGGGGGGCGCGGCGGCGCAGGTAAAGCCCGAGGTTTTCCGCATCGGCCTGACCGCTGACGCTCTCGGCGGTGCCGGTGAAGCTTTGCAGATGCTGGTAGGAGTAGCGCAGCTCGGCATCGATGTCCTGGGCGGCGGAGAAGAGTTCATAGTCCAGCATCAATGAGCCGCCGAGGCCATAGACATTGAGGGTGCCGCCGTCGAGGAAGTCCAGATTCTGGCCACTCCTGTGCTCGAGCAGGGCGGCCCCGATGCGAAGGTCGCTGGCCACCGTGCCCAGGGTGACATTGGCGATGGGCCGCAGCACCAGATTGCCACCAAAGCGATCCCGGTGGACGCCGATATCCCAGCCGATGCCGCCGGTGGCGCTCAGGCTGTTCCATTTGGTGGGTATGGTGCGGGTCTCGTTGCCATCGGTGAACACAAACTGGGGATCGTAGCGGCTGTAACCCAGGGTGCCCTCCAGATAGAGGGGAACATCCTCGCTCAGGGTGGCGCCACCCCCGAACTGGGTGATGGTGAGGGCGGAGGTGTCGTTGGTGCCGCTGCCGATATTCAGGTTGCTGGCGGTGATATCCGGCACCACGGCGTAGCTCATCAGGGAGACGACGGCGTTGGCGCGCTGTTGAACCAGGCTCTCGTCGCTGGCACGGGCCTTTGTCACAAGACCGGCAGAGACGCCGGCAATAACCGCCAGCAAGGAAAGTGTGTGAAAAGAGAGCTGTCTTGCCATACCTGGCTCCATGAGTACCCCGTCCATTGGGGCATGTTCACACTGTAACGGGTTTCATCTGGCTTGGCAGCCTGGCAAGGGCCGACCCGTCCTGTTTTGGGGTGTGCGCATTGGCCTGATGGGCCAAGCTGCCCTCGCTTTGGCGGGGGCAGGGGGGGCGAGAAGGGTGAACCGCTGGGCAGAAATCACAGACATTAATTTATTGTTCAGTTCCCCGGGTGTATAAGAGGCCTCCCATACGAACATTGGGGTGGTAGCAGGGATGGATTACCAGACGGGGCCTTCGGGTCATCATGACGAATGCGCATTACGTTGATGGGAGTCACACCAGATGCAGGACATGCTGCTTGCCATATGGCATCAGGATTTTGATCAGCTTATACAAATGCAGGCAATCGGTCTGCTCGTCACCTGTCTGGTGGTGATCCTCTTCCTTGAATCGAGCTTCGTCTTTCTGCCCCTGCCCGGTGACAGCCTGGTGCTGCTGGCGGGCGGTCTGGTGGGCATGGGGGTGCTGGGGCCCGAGGTGACCTTGCTCTATCTGCCGCTCGCGGCCGGGATAGGGAGCGTGCTCGCCTACTGGCAGGGGCAGGCACTGCATGGCACCCGTTTCATGGGCCATGTGGAGCGAATGATCCCGGAAGGGAGCCTGCCCAGGGCCTCCCGACTGCTGGATCGTTACGGCTTCTGGGCCATGTTCGTGTCCCGTTTCATCCCCTTCGTGAGAGTGTTGACCCCCATGTTGATGGGAGTCTCCCGCCTGCACCTGCTGCGGGTGGCCGTGGCGAGTTTTGCCAGCGCCTTCCTCTGGTCCCTGGTGCTGAGCATGGCCGGCAAGATGGTGATGGCGACCCCGGTCTTTGCCCATCATCAGGAGCTGCTGACCAAGTGCCTGCTTGTCACCTCTTTCGGGTTGTTCGTCATCGCGGTGGCGGCCATCGGCATGCGGCTGCTCAAGCGTCCGAGCAAGCGGGTGCGCTGATCTCACTGCCCGGGCTGCGCCTGCTGCCGCGTCTGGAGAGCGCAGCCCCCGGAAAAATACAGGCCATTTGAGGCGGCATTCCTGTCGCCTATCTGTTACACTTCGCGCCCGCCATTTTCCGGCTCATCTTCTGATCTGATGTCAGACCCAGCCGTCCTTGGCTCCACGCCTCGCCGATGCCAGGCCACACGCCGGCCCAGGCCACCCACGCCAACTACAGCTCCGCTGGAACACAGGAACCCAACATGAGATTTGAATCGTTCGATTTTGCCCCCGAGATTTTGCGCGCCATCTCAGATTGCGGTTATCAGGAGATGACCCCTGTGCAGAGCCAGGCCATCCCGGCCATTCGCCGTGGCCGCGATGTGCTGGCCAGTGCCCAGACCGGTACCGGCAAGACAGCCGCCTTTGCGTTGCCCATCCTGCAACGCCTGGTAGACAACCCGGCGCCGGTGCAGCCTTCCAATGCCCGCGTGCTGATCCTGACCCCGACCCGCGAGCTGGCGGCCCAGGTGGCGAGCAATATCAACGATTTCGCCAAGTATCTTGATATTACTACCCTCACCATCGTGGGTGGCGGCAAACAGGATGTGCAGGCCAAGAAGCTCAAAGCGGGCGCACACATCATAGTGGCCACCCCTGGCCGTCTGCTCGAGCACCTCACCGCCTGCAACCTGAGCCTCTCCGGGGTCGAGACTCTGGTGCTGGACGAGGCGGATCGCATCCTCGACATGGGCTTTAGCGCCGATGTGCAGCAGATCCTGCAGGCGGTCAACAAGACCCGCCAGAACCTGCTCTTCTCCGCCACCTTCTCCGAGGCGGTAAAAAAGCTGGCCAACCTCATGCTGGACAAACCCCAGGTGGTGGCCGTCGACAAGCAGAACTCTACTGCCGACACCGTGAGCCACACCGTTTATCCGGTGGAACAGAAGCGCAAACGCGAGCTGCTCTCCGAGCTTATCGGCAAGCAGAACTGGCAGCAGGTGCTGGTGTTTGCCAGCACCCGCGAGAGCTGCGATGAACTGGTGGAGGAGCTCAACCTCGACGGCATCAAGTCTGCCGTGGTGCACGGTGACAAGGCCCAGGGGAGCCGTCGCCGTGCCTTGCGTGAATTCACCGAAGGCAAGCTGCGGGTGCTGGTGGCCACCGAGGTGGCCGCCCGCGGCCTGGACATTCCGAGCCTGGAATACGTGGTCAACTATGATCTGCCGTTCCTCGCGGAAGATTACGTGCACCGTATCGGCCGAACCGGTCGCGCTGGCAAGAGCGGCATGGCCATCTCCTTCGTCAGTCGCGAGGAGGAGCGCACCCTGCTGGAGATCGAGGCCCTCATCGGCCAGAAGATCCGCCGCATCATGGTGCCGGGTTACGAGGTGAGCAGCCGTGACGACCTCATCAAGCAGTTGCAGGAGCGCCGCCGCTTCGGCAAGCGCCCGCAGCGTGAAGACAATGCCGCCGCCCAGGCCATGGCTGAGGCGAAACTGCAAGGTCAGCGCCTCAAGCGTCTGGCGGCGGCCAAGAAGCCCCGTCAGCCGAAATAAGGCAACGTCGCACCCTCCCGGTCGGGGAGGGGCGTTTACTCTCCAAAGGCGCCACTGGCGCCTTTGTGCTGTCGATGACGCGGCCCCTGGCCGCCCCGTTTCAGAGGATCCGAGATGACCCTTCCTGCTTACAATCAGGCCCTGCTCGAGATGGCCCGCCAGAGCCTGGCGGAGCTGGAGCGCACCGCTGCCCAGAAGACGGGCAAACGCACCCCCGCCCAGGAGAGCCACTTTCTCTGTACCTGGATGGCGGATTCTCTCAAGGAGAAACGCTTCTCCCGGCTGGTGATGGAGGATCTCAAGGCCTGGGTGCAACTGGGGCGGACGCTGGGGGCGGGGGCCGATCTCAAGGGGCTGCTTGAGCGGGTGCAGCGCCAGTATGAGCGTGCCATGTATGAGCCGGTACAGCTGGGGGCGCGCCTGGCCGATCTGCTTTTGGCGCTGGAGGGGGCGGGCTGGCTGGTGTTCACCGACAGCGAACTGCACACCCGGCAGCGGCTGCTGAGCCAGGGGCAATCCAGTCTGATCATCTCGGCCAGCGAGTATCAGGGCCATATCGAGGGAGGTGAGCTGGTCAAGCCCCTCACCCTCTATGTGCGCGGGGACGAGCAGGTACTGGCCGAGGCGGCATTTGCCCGGGGCCTGCTGCTGAGCCAGGGCAACAAGAAAACCACCCTGGTCAAGCACCACAAGGCCTATCGGCTGATGCCGGGCAACGCGCAGCCGGCCCTGGCGCTGCTGGCCTCCTGACCCCACCTTCTCATCCCGTCACCCGGCCCTGCGCCGGGTTTTTTTAGGTTCATCGCGGCTTTCCGGGGAAGGCCGCCTTGATTTTCAGAAAAAAGTATTCTGAGTCCCTAAATCCATATGCCATGCGCTTTATCACTTTGATCTTGTTGTTCACCCCTTCCAGCTGGCTAATAACATCATGTCGATCAGCCAATAACATCATGCCGATCACTTTTTTTCTGCCCGCGTTTATAGCGTCTTCCTTTTACTCCGCCTGATCGGCATCGGTCAAGTTGGCGCCCTGTTTTCTCATCGATTCTCCCGTTAAGGTCACGCGCACCGCTCTGTGGATCAGTCGGTCCAAGATCGCCTCGGCGAAGGTTGCCTCTCCGATCATCCCGTACCACTTCTCCACCGGCAATTGGCTCGCCACTATCGTTGAGACGTTGCCGTAGCGGGTATCGATGATCTCCAGCAGGTTGCTGCGTTCGCTCGCGTCCAGCATCTCCATGCCCCAGTCATCCAGGATCAGTACCCCTATGTTGCTTACCCGCTCCAGCAGTTTCGGATAGCTGCCATCCGCTTGGGCCAGTCGCATCTCTTCAAGTAGGGTTTTCAGCCGGTAATACCGCACGCCCACTCCTTGCCGGATAAAGTAACGGCCCAGGGCACACGCCAGGTAACTCTTGCCACAGCCTGCCGCGCCCGTTAGCAGCAGGTTTTGTTGATGACTCAGCCAGTGTCCTTCCAGCAGTTGGCGGATCTGCGCTTTGCTCACGCCTCGACCCGCCCGATAGTCGAGCTGCTCCACCTGTCCGGCTAGCCGGAACCGGGCTTGCTTCTCCAGGCGGTTGGTTTTCCTCTGCTCCCGCTGCACCAGCTCATGGCTCAGTAATAGTTGCAGCCGCTCTTCAAAACCCATATCCAGGTACAGCATGCTCTGGGCCTGCTGCTGGTTCAGAGCCTGTTTCATGCCGCTCAAGTGCAGGCGGCTTAGTTGTTCATCGAGGTGTAATTGCATCGGCTTCTCCTGATCCGTGGGGTTAGTGGAAGTAGTGCTCGCCATGGACATTGTCATGACGGATGTCTTGCAGCGGATCCTGTCGCTCGTTGGCAATGAGTTGTTGCTCCTCCAGGCCATGCTTGAGCATGCTGCGGATGTTGTGCAGCCGGTTGGCGCCGGTCAGGTGCCCCCGGAGGCAGGCCGCTTCCAGCCGCTCCTTGCCATAGGTTTTGCTCTGCCCCAGCAAGGCCAGGCAAGGGCGCACCGCTTGCGTCGAATGCTCTGCCTGCCGGATAAAGCCATCCACCCAATGCGTGGTGTAGGGGCCGATGGACGCCGCCCAGCCAAGCAGTCGCTCCGGCGACCACTCCAGCAGTGCCTGATGATGCGCGGGCATGTGTTCACGCAGGCTGCTGTGCTGGCCTTTGTGATGACTCCGCTGGTGTTCGGCCACGATCTTGCCCGCGTGGTACAGCGTGACGGTATGCTCGGCCAGATGCGCCTCCAGCCGCTTGCCCTGCAAGGCATAGGGCACTGAGTAATAGTGCTTTTCCAGATCGACGTGGTAGTCCTTACCAACCAGCACCGGCACTACTTTGGTGTAGTGATAGGGATAATCCGGCAACGGCTTGAGCGCCGGTGCATCGAGCTCGGCAAACAGTGAGGCACGGCAGCCAGGCAGCTTCTGGAAGGATTTCTGGTTGAGCCGGGTCAGCAGTTCACCCATTCGCTGATTGAGCTGGGCCAGGCTATGGAAGGTTTCATGACGCAGCACCGCCAGGATCCAGCGGGTGACGATCTGCACGCCCACCTCCGCCTTGGACTTATCCTTCGGCTTGCGGGGCCGCGCGGGCATGATCGCCGTACCGAAATGGGCCGCCAGCATCTGGTAGGTAGGGTTGAGATCCGGATCGGTATTGCGCGCCACGCTGACGGCACTCTTGAGGCAATCAGGTACCACCAATTGCGGCACACCGCCAAAGAACTCGAAAGCGCGCTTGTGGCTCATCACCCAGTCATCGAGCTGCTGGGAGCGGGTGGCCTCGGCAAAGGTGTAGTTGGAGGCCCCCAGCACGGCGACAAAGATCTGGGCCCGGTAAAGGATCTCGCCGGTATGCGGATCGACAATGGGCATGGTCTGGCCGCAGTAGTCGACAAAGAGTTTTTCGCCCGCAATATGGGTCTGCCGCATCGAGGGTTGCAGCAGCGCCGCCCACTCTTTATAGAGCCGACAGAAGTGGTTGTAGCTGTAGTGGGAGCCTGGATGGCGCTCGGCGTACTCCTGCCATAGCAGCTCGAGGGTCACGCCTTTTTGACCTGGTTTTTTGAGTTCCTGATGCAACAAGGCCCAGTTGGGAGTGGGTTTGTGCTGAGTTTTATGAACAGAGCAGGTCTTGAGAAATGCGCGCTCCAGGGAGACATCATCCCAGGACTCAGACAGGGGCCAGGTCATGATACCCAGTTGAGCCGCCCGGTTGAGGTAATAGGATACGGTGCTAGGAGAGATATGCAGGCTGAGGGCGATCTGCCGATGAGCCAGTTGAGCCTGAAATTTAAGGCGAAGAATTTCTTTGAGTTTTCTCACAGTGATAGGCCTCGCAGACATGCACGTTCCTCTGTTGGAGCAGATGGGAAAGTGCGGGTTTAACGAAGCGGGAAGAAAAAGTCACCAATAACATGGATGCCGATCATGGTTTCCCATCGAGGGTAAAAAGTGATCGGCTTGGGATGTTATTGAGTGATCGGCATGGATGTTATTACGTGATCGGCATGAATGTTATTGAGCGATCGCCATGCGTGGGAATATGCACCAGCACACTCGTGTGCATCGGGTAGTTTGCACTCGCCAGGATCCCCCGCATATATTTCGATAAATTTCGACCAAATCGTTGCAGCGGCGCTAGCCCGCTTTCCTTCACCTGCCGCATCCAGCTCCGCCATCGTCGCCATCCTTCC
>NZ_JAGKRI010000132.1:0-972 GCF_017939255.1 Aeromonas sp. Prich7-2 | reverse complement strand
AGTTCAGGTGTTTCCCACAGTAGCGACCTGAACCAGCCCGTGAAGTTCAGGTGTTTCCCACAGTAGCGACCTGAACCAGCCCGAGAAGTTCAGGTGTTTCCCACAGTAGCGACCTGAACCAGCCCGAGAAGTTCAGGTGTTTCCCATATTGAAGTCATATCGACCTCCCACTCGCACCACAAAGTTCAGGCATTTCCCGTAGTGGCGACCTGAACCAGCCCATGAAGTTCAGGTGTTTCCCACAGTAGCGACCTGAACCAGCCCGAGAAGTTCAGGTGTTTCCCAGAGTAGCGACTTGAACCAGCTCATGAAGTTCAGGTGTTTCCCACAGTAGCGATCTGAACCAGCCCGAGAAGTTCAGGTGTTTCCCATATTGAAGTCATATCGACCTCCCACTCACACCACAAAGTTCAGGTATTTCCCATAGTGGCTATCTGAACCAGTCAGGGAAGTTCAGCTGCCCCACCCATATAGAGACCCTTGCGTATTCCGGCGAAGTTGAACAGCCATTCCGGCCAACGTGAACACCCTGCTCCTTAACGCGCTCACGTCATCCCGTTTCTAACTCGACTGTTCAGATTGGGTCAACTCACTTCTCCTCTTTCTCATCGATTCTCCCTTTAGTGACAGCCGGTGAGCGTTGTGCATCAGCCGGTCCAGGATCGCATCTGCCAGGGTGTTGCCCCCCAGGCTGGCATACCACTCTTCCGTTGGCAGCTGACTGACCACTACCGTCGAGAATTTCCCGTATCGATCATCCATGATCTCCAGCAGGGCGTTGCGCTGCTCGGCATTCACCGCCTCCAGTCCCCAGTCATCCAGGATCAGTGCGTATTCCGGCGAAGTTGAACAGCCATTCCGGCCAACGTGAACACCCTGATCCTTAACGCGCTCACGTCACCCCGTTTCTAACTCGAGTGTTCAGATTGGGTCAACTCACTTCTCCTCTTTCTCATCGATTCTCCCTTCAGT
>NZ_JAGKRI010000131.1:0-9242 GCF_017939255.1 Aeromonas sp. Prich7-2 | reverse complement strand
TTGGACAAACAGGCAGAGCAGTTCAAGTTACCCGCCCGCCGAGAACGAAGTTACCCAAGGTGCATCAAAGCCAAACCACAGAAGTATGCGACGAGAAAACCTAGTAAAAACAATGCCAGTCAGGCTTAACTGACTGGCATTAGCGCTCGGGGCGCCGGTTTTTTTATGCCTGCATCCCCCGAAGTGACGGATGCTGCCTCATCGCTGTTTTTCGATCCGATAACCCTACGCCGCCATGTGTGATGCGACGAATACATCAAACATCATCTCTTCATCAGTAGTTGATGCTGACATAGGGGACTTCGGTCACATCCCACGCCTGCTTGAGGTAGACGGTGAGCACGAAGAAGAAGTTGGCCAGCAGATTGGCGAAGCGATAGAGGATGGGATCGAAGCGCACGCCGCTCTCTTCCAGGCGTACCAGCAGACGCACCACCTTCTTGCTGCCACAGCGGCACAGGTGCAGGGTGGGAATGGGCTGGGGCCCCTGGGGCAGCACGAAGCCGGTCACCCGGCCGCGACTCGCCTCGTTGTAGTGATCGTACCGTCCCTTCAGCCAGTCCAGATCCTCCTCGAAGATGCCGAGCCGTCCCCGCACCGAGCCGTTGAGGTTGTAGATGAGCCGCTGCAGGGTCGCCAGATCCGCCATCACGGGCCGGGTATCCTCATCCGGCATCAGATGAGAGAGCACGGCCCCCACCTGGCAGCAGAGCTCGTCGGTGGCGATCTCGTAGTCGCACTGAAACTGGGTTTCGAAGATGAAGGGGTAGCAGAGCTCGCGCTTGTCTCTTGGCTTCTTGGGGTTCATGGCATCGCCGGGCTGGGGAAAAGGGCAGTGTGCCAGCCCGGGGACGGGCTGGCAAACACCCCGCCCCCGCCGGCATCACGGGGGCGTCGCCAGACTAGCCGGTCGCCATCTGCTGGCCAAGCAGCCTCATGGCTTCCAGCATCCGCTGGTTGAAGCCCATGAAGCCTGCCCCCTGGGTCGCCCCGTCCTGACCCCGCGCCGCCAGCACGGTGGGTGTCAGCGCCTCCTGCTGGGAAGGGGGCAGCAGGGCGTCGGCCTGCTGCTGCAACCGGCTGAGCCTCGGCAGGTAGTCCGCCAGGGGCTTGAGGCTCTCCTGCAGGGAACTGGCCCCCTGGTAGGTCTGACTCAACTTGGCCGATTGCTTGAGCTTGAGGGAGTAGGAGACCAGCTGGCTGTCATCCAGTTGCAGCCCGTTCAGCCCGTCCGCCAGGGTCTTGCCGTCACCCCCCTTGAAGAACTGCCCGGCCAGCTCGTCCAGCCCCTTGACCAGGGTGCCGATGGCATCCATCTCGGCACTGTCGAGATCCCCCTCCAGGGAGAAGTCGAAGCTCTGGCTCGACTTGAGGCTGAACTGGCTGCCGCCCCCATCGCTCTGGGACTTGAACTGCCAGCTGTCGCTGAAGCGCAGCATCACCTTGTCCCCGTCCCGGGTCTCGATCTCGAGGAGGGCCTGCTGGCGGCTGGCCATCCTGGCATCCCCCAGATCCGTCGTCGACACCTTGCCGAAGAACTCCTTCTCGAACTCGTCGAGCCCCTTCTGGATCAGCTTGTAGCTCTGATCCATGCCGGTCTTGATGTCCTCGTTGTCCGCCCAGTCGCCGAGCAGCTTCCTGGCGTCACCGAAGCCCTTGTCCACCCCCTTGCGGGCCTGCTCCATCATCTTGGTCAGGTCGTCGTCGGACTTGCCGTCCGCACGGGCCGCGCCTATCCGCCCGGTGACGAACTGCAACACGTTGTCCGCCACCGACTGGAAATCGAACAGGGTCTCCGGGGTGATCTCCTGGGGTTCCTGCACCTTGGGTGCCTTGTAGCCCTGGCCGTTGATCTCCAGCGCAAATTGCAGCGCCTGCTGGATCAACACCTGGGCCCATTTCGGGGGCTTGTTCAGGGAGACCTCATCCCCCTTGTCCGCCGTCTTCGACTCCGTCTGTTGAGGCGATTTGGGAGCAATGCCCACTCCCTTGGGTTGGGCTGCGCCCATGCCATCAATTTGCATCATTACTCTCCCGCCTATAGTGGTGGATCGGTTATCGGCCCGACTGGCCACTTCTTGACCACAAAAAACTTGGACAATCCGCAACGGCCTTTTAAAATCCCCACCCTTTGGTTGGCTGCGGCCTTCCCCCGGTCTTTCCCCGGCTCAGCCCGGTGCATGCGAGGTATCCATGACTCAATCCCAGCCCTCTTCCGCCGACGCCCAGGGCAGACGGACTCCTGCCGACTACCAGGCCCAGCTCGACGAGAAGCGCGATCGCCTCACCCAGCTGTTCGCCCCCTTCAATCCGCCTGCGCTGGAGCTGCACGCCTCTCCCGCCGAACACTACCGGATGCGCGCCGAGTTCCGCATCTGGCACGAGGGGGATGACCTCTTCCACTGCATGTATGCACCGGCCACCAAGGAGATCATCCGGGTCGACAGCTTCCCCACCGCCAGCCTGCTCATCAATCGGCTGATGCCTGTGCTGCTGGCCGGGCTGCGCCCGCACCCCGTGCTGCGCAAGAAGCTGTTCCAGATCGACTATCTCTCCACCCAGTCCGGCCAGATCTGCGTCAGCCTGCTCTACCACCGCAAGCTGGAGAACGAGTGGCAGCAGGCCGCCGAGGCGCTGCAGGCCGACCTGCGTGCCAAGGGGTTCGAGCTGCAACTGATTGGCCGCGCCCACAAGCAGAAGATCTGTCTCGGGGATGACTTCGTCATCGAACGCCTGACCGTGCAGGGGCGCGAGCTGGTCTACAAGCAGGTGGAAAACAGCTTCACCCAGCCCAACGCCGCCATCAACGAGCAGATGCTGGGCTGGGCCCTGGACGTGACCAAGGGGAGCGAGGGGGACCTGCTGGAGCTCTACTGCGGCAACGGCAACTTCTCCATCGCCCTGGCGCAGAACTTTCGCAAGGTGCTGGCCACCGAGATCGCCAAGCCGAGCGTGGACTCCGCCCAGTTCAACATCGCCGCCAACGGTGTCGACAACCTGATCATCCTGCGCATGTCGGCGGAGGAGTTCACCATGGCGATGCGCGGCGAGCGGGAGTTCAACCGCCTCAAGGGGGTCGATCTTCGCGCCTACCAGTGCAACACCATCTTCGTCGACCCGCCCCGGGCCGGTCTCGACGACGCCACCGTCAAGCTGGTGCAGGATTACGACAACATCCTCTACATCTCCTGCAACCCCGAGACCCTGCAGGCCAACATGGCCGTGCTCGGTGAAACCCACGAGATCGCCCGCTTCGCCCTGTTCGACCAGTTCCCCTGGACCCACCACATGGAAGCCGGGGTGTACCTGAAGCGCAAGGGCGGCTGATCCGGGCGGTTCCCCGGCTGCTCCATGGCAGCCGGGGCCGCTTTGGCCACTGAAGGGCACGGATCCTGCCTCATCGCGCTGCCCCGACCCGCCACGGGACAAGTGGGGGTGGCCCAATACCAACCGATTCATCCTGTCCCCCCTTCTCCCCCGGGAGAAGGGGCAAAAACCCCCGCATTGATTAGTTATCCCGGTGCAGAGCGCGGACGCAGCCGTTATGCTGGCGACACGCCCACTCACGCCATGACCGGGGAACCACGCCACCATGCCACGCGTTCTGTTTGTTGAAGACGATCCCGAGATAGGCCAGCTCATCAGCAGCTGGCTCGGTCGCCACGACATCGAGGTGCTGCTGGAGACCCGGGGTGACCGGGCACTCGACAGGGCCCTGGCCGAGCAGCCGGATCTGGTGCTGCTCGACATCATGCTGCCGGGGCAGGATGGCCTCTCCCTGTGCCGGGATCTGCGTCCGCGCTTTGCCGGCCCCATCGTCATGCTCACTTCGCTCGACAGCGACATGAACCAGATCCTGAGCCTGGAGCTGGGGGCCAACGACTACATCCTCAAGACCACGCCCCCCCCGGTGCTGCTGGCCCGGCTGCGGGTCCAGTTTCGCCAGCAGGGGCAGAGCCAGCAGGCCGTGGTCCCCGCCGCCCCACCCCAGCGCCTGCAGTTCGGCCGCCTCCAGATAGACGGCCCGGGTCGGGACGTGCGCCTCGATGGGGAGAGCATTCCCCTCTCCACCGCCGATTTCGACCTCCTGTGGGAGCTGGCCTGCCACGCCGGCCAGATCCTGGGGCGGGAGGCGCTGTTTCGCAGCCTGCGGGGGCGCGACTACGACGGCCAGGATCGCAGCATGGACGTGGCCATCTCCCGTCTGCGCCGCCGGCTCGGGGATGACAGCAACAACCCGACCCGCATCAAGACGGTGCGCCAGAAGGGTTATCTACTCGTACCCCAGGCTTGGGAATGAGCTGGTGTCTCACACGCCTGCACACCAGAAGCCAGGGAATGACAGCAACAACTCGATCTGGATCAAGACGGTGCGCCAGAAAGGTTACCTGCTGGTGCCCCAGGCCTGGGAATAAGCCCCGCCGAATGACCTTGATGCACTCAGCCTTCTCCCCTTGCGGGAGAAGGGTTGGGGATGAGGGGCAACAAGGCAATGTCCAGACGCAATCCAGGCAAGAGGAGAGCCCCGATGCGACGCCTGTTTATCCAGTTCTATCTGTTGCTGATAGGCTGCTTCACCCTCGCCATTCTGCTCATCGGGCTGGTCTATCAGGTCAGTGCAGAGCGGGCGGGGGACCGCTATCTGGAGCGGATGATGCAAGGCTCCCTCGGCCTGCTCACTGGCGAGCTGGCCCGGCTGCCGCCGGAACACTGGGCCACCCGCACCGGCGAGCAGAGCCGCCAGCTCAATCTGCCGCTGCAGATCGGCGTCCTCGCCAACCAGCCCCTGGCCAGCGAGGATCAGGCCTTCCTCGAGGCGGGCAACATCGTCATCGTCGAGGAGGATGACACCTTCCTGCAGCGCATCCCGAACACCGACAAGGTGCTGATCGTCGGCCCCGTCCCCTACCTCTCCTACCTGCACGAGCTGCACTGGGTGGACGTGGGGCTGCTGCTGCTCATCGGCCTTTCCCTCGGCCTGCCCATCCTGCTCTGGCTGCGCCCCCACTGGCGCGGCCTGCAACAGCTCGAACAGACCGCCCGCCGGGTCGGCGACGGGGATCTCTCCTGTCGCACCGGTTTGCCGCCCGGCAGCAGCCTGGGCCGGGTCGGCCGCACCTTCGACCAGATGGCGGAGCAGTTGCAGGCCATGCTGGCCAGTCGCAAGCAGTTGACCGACGCCATCGCCCACGAGCTGCGCTCCCCCCTGGTGCGGCTGCGCTATCGCCTCGCCATGCTGGCCGAGCCTCCCTCACCCGAGGAGCAGCAGGGACTGGAGCGGGACCTCGGCGCCCTCGATGCCCTCATCGAGGAGATGCTGACCTATGCCAGGCTCGATCGCCCCGAACTGCCGCTGCAATGCAGCGATCTGGAGCTCGGCAGCTGGGCCGGCAGCCGCCTGGCCGACTGGCAGGCCCTGCGACCGGACAAGCGGCTCGACTTCGTGCGCCCGGCCATGCCCCTGCCCTGGCGCGGCGACACCCGATTGCTGGACCGGGCGCTGGAAAACCTCATCGGCAACGCCCTGCGCCATGCCACCAGCCAGGCAAGCCTCTGCATAGCGCGACAGGGGGACGACTATCTGCTGGAGGTCGCCGACGATGGCCCCGGCATCGATCCCGCGCTGGCCCCGCAAATCTTCGAGCCCTTCGTGCGCCTGGATCAGAGCCGGGACAGACGCACCGGCGGCGCCGGGCTGGGGTTGGCCATCGTGCGCAGCATCGCCCACCACCACGGCGGCGAGGTGCAACTGCTGCCAAGCAGCAGCGGTGCCCGTTTCTGCCTGATCCTGCCCGTACATTTGGATACAAACCGTCACCAGTCGCTCACTGAACCGCAGGTCGAACAGCCCTAGGATGAAGTCATGGAGAAACGCTCCATGTCATCAAACCGAACGAGGAACTGGAATATGAACAAGCTGATCCCCCTGACTCTGGCCGCTGTCTTCGCCCTGACCTCCGGCTTCACCATGGCCGCCACCCCGACCAAGGCCGCCGCTCCCCACGCCACCCAGACCAAGGTCGTGAAAAAGCATCACAAGGCTGCCCACGCCAAGGCGCCGGCCGTCAAGGTTGCTCCCAAGACCAAGTAAGCCGCCCGCTCCCGCCATGAAAAAGGGGCCCCCGACAGGGGCCCCTTCTGTTTTTTGCGTACTTGCCGTGACTCAACCCAGCATGTAATCCCCTGGCAGTTCGATGCGGGCCACCCCGGAGGCAACCGCCGCCAGCGCCACGGCACGGGCAACCCGCGGCAGCAGGCGGGCATCCATGGGCTTGGGAATGACGTAATCCTTGCCGAAGGCGAGTTCACTCACGCCAGCAGCGGTCAGCACCTCGGCGGGCACCGGCTCCTTGGCCAGAGCACGGATCGCCTCCACTGCCGCAATCTTCATGGCATCGTTGATGCGGCTGGCACGGGCGTCGAGGGCACCGCGGAAGATGAAGGGGAAGCAGAGCACGTTGTTGATCTGGTTCGGGTAGTCCGAGCGGCCGGTTCCCATGATGAGATCCCCGCGCACACCGTGAGCCAGGGCAGGCTTGATCTCGGGGTCCGGGTTGGAGCAGGCGAAGATCACCGGGTTGGGGGCCATCAGGGCCACCGCCTCGGCGGGTAGTACGTCCGGGCCGGAGACGCCGACGAAGACGTCAGCCCCGTCGATGACATCCATCAGGGTGCGCAGAGGGGTGTCGTTGGCGAAACGCTGCTTGTACTGGTTGAGATCGGTGCGGCCGCTGTGGATCACACCCTGGCGGTCCAGCATGAAGATGTTGTGCGGCGCAGCCCCGCACTTGATCAGCAGATCCATGCAGGCGGTGGCGGCGGCGCCGGCGCCCATGCAGACGATGCGGCTGGTGCCAATCTCCTTGCCCTGCACTTCCAGCGCGTTGAGCAGCCCGGCGGCGGTGACGATGGCGGTACCGTGCTGGTCATCGTGGAACACCGGGATGTCGCAGCGGGCGATCAGTGCCTCTTCAATCTCGAAGCACTCGGGGGCCTTGATGTCTTCCAGGTTGATGCCGCCGAAGGTGTCGGCGATGGCGGCCACCGTATCGATGAACTGGGCGCTGGTCTCGTGCTTCACCTCGATGTCGATGGCGTCGATGCCGGCAAAGCGCTTGAACAGCAGGGCCTTGCCCTCCATCACCGGCTTGGAGGCCAGCGGGCCCAGATTGCCCAGCCCCAGGATGGCGGTGCCGTTGGAGATGACGGCCACCAGATTGCCCTTGCCGGTGTAGCGGTAGGCATCGGCCGGATTGGCGGCGATCTCGCGTACCGGTTCGGCAACGCCCGGGCTGTAGGCCAGCGCCAGATCGCGAGCGGTCTCGGCGGGCTTGGTGAGGGCGATGGCGATTTTGCCCGGAACGGGTTGGGCGTGGTAGTCGAGTGCTTGTTGGCGGAGATCGTGCTGCTGATCGGACATGGGGGACCCCGATACGGAAATGAATGAGTGATGCGTTGGCTCGCCGACGGGCGAGGGCTGAGGATCATAAAGAAATCCCCCGCCCTTTCACAGCATAAAATATCGCTGGATAGCAATGACACGCTAGTCAGTAGCATGTCATGCCACCCAAAATTACCCAATTAGTTATAGATTCGATTTCAATCCATGACTGGAATGCCGGCTTTTGCCTCTGCCTGCCGGGCGATGGCCTCCGTCATCCCCTGGAAGATGAAGAGGTGGAACGGCAGCATGGCGAGCCAGTAGGCCAGCCCCCAGGCCCCCTGCGGATGCCAGTGGGCCGTCACCCGCAGCCGGGTCAGGCCGGACTCCAGGGGCTGGATGTTGAACTCCAGCCGACCGACGCCGGGGGCCTTCATGTTGAACAGCAGATCCAGCCTGCGTCCTTCATCCACCCCGAGGATCTGCCAGGAGTCCAGCATGTCCCCCTTCACGAAGCGATCCGGGTTGGTGCGTCCCCGGGTCCGGGCCGGGCCGCCGATCAGATGATCCATCCATTCGCGCACCACCCACAGCTCGTTCATGTAGAAGTAGCGCTGCTCACCCCCCAGTTGCTGCAACACCTGCCACACCACCTCGGGGGCGGCGAGGCAATCCGCCTCCCCGCTGGCGGTGCGGTCGTAGAAGCCATATTCGGGATGACGCCAGCGCAGACCAAGGGGCGTCTCCTCCCCGTGCTGCTCGGCACCGAGCCTCTGCTCCAGCGCCAGGCTCTCCGCCAGCGCCTCGTCGAAGCTGAGCAGATGCTGGGGCAGCAGGGCGCGCAAGGGGCCGTCATCCGCCGGGATGTCGTGCTTGAGCCCCCCCACCAGCGCCTTGGCGATGGGTTGGGGAACCGAGGTGGCGAACTGCAGCCACCAGGCGGAGAGCCGGGGGCTCAAAAAGGGGATCGGAATGATGGGGCAGCGTTTGCCGATATGGGCGGCGAACTTCTGGAGCTGCTGCTGGTAGCTGAGCAGCTCGGGGCCGGCCGCGTTGAAGATCTGGCCGTCCACCCCGTCGGCTTCCACCAGCCCGCCCAGATAGTGCAAGAGGTTGGAGAGGGCAATGGGGGGCGTGCGGGAACGCACCCACTTGGGCGTCACCATCATGGGCAGGTTGTACACCAGATCCCGCATCACCTCGAACGCCGCCGAGCCGGGGCCTATGATGATGCCGGCACGCAGCTCTACCGTGGGCACCCCTGCGCTGCGAAACAGCTCCCCACAGTAGCGCCGGGAGTTGAGGTGGCGACTGTTGCAGGGCTCGGGCTGGATGGCGCCGAGATAGACGATGCGGCGCACCCCGGCGGCACGGGCGGCAGCGGCGAAGTTCTTCACTCCCTGCTGCTCCAGCCGGTGAAAACCGGCCCCCGCCCCCATGGCGTGTACCAGATAGAAGACGGTGTCGACCCCCGCCAGCGCAGGGGGCAGGGTGGCAGGCTTGAGGCTGTCGGCGAGGCGAAACGCCACCCCCTCCGGCAGACGGCAGGGACGACGGGCCCCGGCGATGACCCTGTACCCCAGACCCTGCAGATGGGGCACCAGGTAGGATCCTATGTACCCGGCAGCTCCCATCACCAGACATGTACGCATCGGCTCTTCTCCCTTGGTTGAGCCAACACCATAGGGCAAAGCGGGGAATTACAGAATGGCGGCCAATAAAAAAGGTTCATCGCGGCTTTCCGGGGAAGGCCGCCTTGATTTTCAGAAAAAAGTATTCTGAGTCCCTAAATCCATATGCCATACGCTTTATCACTTTGATCTTGTTGTTCACCCCTTCCAGCACACTCGTGTGCATCGGG
>NZ_JAGKRI010000130.1:0-297 GCF_017939255.1 Aeromonas sp. Prich7-2 | reverse complement strand
AGCAATGACACCAAGGCGGCGGGATTGTCCTTGATCAGTCCGGCACGGGCTGCCCAGGTCATGATGGCCTTGAGCAATGCTAATACTCGATTGCAGGTGGCCGGTTTCCATTTCTCGATACCGATAATGCGGTTTCCAGCGGCTACCGAATACGCTAATGCCTGATGGTTCTGATGAGCTGATCGCCCCGTTGTCAGCTGACAATCGAGTTCGCTGGAGCCAGATTTCCATTTCACGCTACCGATAACGCTAATGCCTGATGGTTCTGATGAGCTGATCACCCCGCTGTCAGCTGAC
>NZ_JAGKRI010000129.1:0-2200 GCF_017939255.1 Aeromonas sp. Prich7-2 | reverse complement strand
CGACATATTGATGGGCGGCAGCAGCTTCTTGAGCAAAGCAGCCTTGCGCTCACTTGAATAACGAGCCATTCGACACTCTTTATCCGCCCCCGGTCTTCACATTTAGATTATTCAGATTAGGCGACAACTATTCTGACACCGGGGGGCTGGTTCAGGTCACTACTGTGGGAAACACCTGAACTTTACGGGCTGGTTCAGGTCGCAACTGTGGGAAACACCTGAACTTCCATGGGCTGGTTCAGGTCGCCACTGTGGGAAACACCTGAACTTCCATGGGCTGGTTCAGGTCGCAACTGTGGGAAACACCTGAACTTCACGGGCTGGTTCTGGTCGCCACTGTGAGAAGACCTAACGCTCGGTTGCCTACGGAGGATCATCGAGTGTACCGATGTGCTTTCCAATGAAGAATTTTATCGCTACTTTTAAGACTATATCTTGCAATGAGAACATGAGCATTATGACTTACTCAGCATATAATCAGGGGCATGTGAAGCCCCATAGTGCACGACTTGTCATGTCTCTAGGTATTCCTTCCGACCCATTGAGTGTTCATTCATGGATTGTTGCAGGAATTCCCCCTGAGATTATTATAAGGCTTGTTGAATCTGTCAGGTCTGATATGAAGACAATCTGTCATCTTGTTGGTATTAGCAAAAGGACCATAACCCGTAAACTAAAGAATGGAACTCCTCTAACTCCTGAGCAAGGGTCTAGAGTATACAGTGTAATACAAGCACTTGATGCAACAATCTCGCTACACAATGATGATCTTGCTATGGCTATGGCTTGGTTACATTGCCCTGCAAAAGGGCTGGGAGGTGAGATACCTATGAATATCTTGACTACACCAAGCGGTGTCCAAGCCGTGGTCGATCTCATTGGTCGGATTGAACATGGGGTTATTGCCTGAACCCGTTCGCTCAGAATCGGTCTTTGATATGATAAGTGACTCAAACTCTGGGTAGCTATTCACCAATAGCTAAAGGAAGGCCTGCCATTTTTTAATAGCAACGCCTTCACCTTATGTCCAAGATCAACATTTCGTTTGCTTGCTGATTCATGCGTTAGAGCTTGGCTCAGAATATTCAAAGGCCCGATCAAGTAGACCTTTTCTACGGCTCGTGTAATCGCGGTATAACACATTGTTCGATCAATGTTTGGGGCCTTATCCAGAACAATGATGACTTGTTTAAACTGTGAACCCTGACTCTTGTGAATTGTCATAGCATAAGCATGGCGAAGGGCATTGATTATATCCAACGAGATCTCGCGTTCTATGCCGTCATCCCACAGTATCTTACCAAAGCTAGTCAAAGATTCATCGTTGTCATCATTCTTTAGAATTTTCATTACGTTGTAAACTTGGCAAATGTGTCCTGTGGAACCATTCATCAGGTCATGGTCGTAAAGGTTGGAGCAGCACATTACTTTGTCATGTAGTTTAAACTCAGTATCTAAATATCGACTTACTTCTTCTATGAATACTCTTAATGGCTTGCTTTTATTAAATGCTACGCAGCGTTTATTTATATCATTAACCATTTTGGTTGTAGCGCAAATTATTTGTGTTTCATCAGGCTTTTCTAAATATATTGAGACTGCTCTCCTTTGAATTGCATTAGTTCCATTTATATCAATATGGACGACATCATCGTAGCTAAATGTTGGAAGAACACCATTACGGATAGCGGCTGAGATAGCCGGAATATTTGAGAGTCTATCTTGCCGACGAACCTCTGTTAATGTGATTTTGGGAATGTCGTGCATTGGCACCAGTTCATGGAAAACAAGACCAAAATCTACAGGTGGGAGCTGCCCAATATCGCCTAACATGATTACATGTGCAGAATTAGGAACACATCTCAATAGGCGGTACATACTAGGTAAGTCTACCATTGAGCTTTCATCGACAACAATAACAAGTTGTCTGCCTTCATAATCTTTAGCATTGAAATTTCTAATAAATCTTGCGATAGTATAAGCCTCTTGATTTGTTGCCTCTGCCATCCTTTTTGCTGCTTTGCCTGCAAGTGCGACTTGTACTGGTATTATATCTAAGGAAGGTGCGAACAAGTCCCTGATATGAGATCATGTTTGTCATCTGGAGCCATGGAACAGGGTTCATCATGAGTCATCAACTTACCTTCGCCGACAGTGAATTCAGCAGTAAGCGCCGTCAGACCAGAAAAGAGATTTTCTT
>NZ_JAGKRI010000128.1:0-346 GCF_017939255.1 Aeromonas sp. Prich7-2 | reverse complement strand
GCGCGTTTGATGGCTATCACTCCGGTCGGGGAAATATGGGGAATAGGTAGAAAACTGACCACCAGGCTCGAAGCGCACGGGATCAATAGTGTGGCGGACCTAGTCGCTGTCGATGGTAAAAACCTACGGCATCGTTATGGGGTCGTTGTTGAGCGAACCGTGCTAGAGCTACGCGGCTATCCATGCGCCAGCCTGGAGCAGGACACACAAGCCAAACAGCAGATCATCTGCTCCCGATCATTCGGTGAACGGATCACACACATGAATTCCATGCATCAAGCACTCGCAGGATATATGGAACGTGCAGCTGAAAAACTCCGGGCAGAGGGAATGTGCTGTCGCCATG
>NZ_JAGKRI010000127.1:0-4084 GCF_017939255.1 Aeromonas sp. Prich7-2 | reverse complement strand
TGCCAAAACCGGATAGCCGAACAGCGGTAGGCAATTTGGCTATCGCGTTTGAGCATTATAACGAGCACCACCCGCACAGCGCCTTGGGATACCGTTCACCACGGGAATTTCTGCGCAGTCGGGTATCACAACCCTAAGCGGGAAAAAGTGTCTGGACCTATGGGGTCAAATCCAGGGATCACTTTTGGCCGCTATGGTAAACGGGTAAGGGAAGGTGCGAATAAGTCATATGGCACGAGAGCATTTACTGGTAACCCATTGATATTAAATGACTAAAATTTTCATTTTTTGTTCGTGGGATACTTGTTCGCACTTTCCCTAGCTCTCACCGTGCCCTAGTAACGGCCTCAACGGAGCTGGTTGTCGCGTGAGTCATACTAATCGGCCGGTGAAAAAACAGAAGGGGGAGCCGTTGAAAACCGGCGCAACGTCATAAATCGGGACCTCAAGAGGGCATTTATTGTTTGGTTTTGCTAAACGATAACTGATTGTCGAATAGAAAAACCAAACAATGTGGGCCTGGTTTCTGGCCGTGCTGGCTTGTCTGGAGGCTGGTGGGGAGTGAGTTGGGGCAATCTGGGAGGGTTTCCCGGTTTCCCCGGAATTGGTTTGGCAATCATGGCGTGATCTGGGTTGTGGGGAGAGGGGAAGGGGAGGTTGCCGCTCAGTGCTGCGCCCCGACCGGGGTGATGTTGGGCCGTCAGGCACTGTGGCGGGATCCGGCCATTGGCGCCCGGGGCCGGCTCGGGTATAGTCCTGCGCCAACAAGATAGGTTCGGATGGAGGCGTCGGCACCGCTTCAGGCAAGCGGGCCGAATCACTCCTTCGGCGCGGCTTTAAAGGATATCCCCATGAAATTCAGTCCCCTGCTCGATGAGATGATGAAGGCGCTGCAGGTCTTGCCGGGCGTGGGCCCGAAATCGGCCCAGCGCATGGCGTTCACCCTGCTGGAGCGCGAGCGCAGCGGCGGCCTGCGTCTGGCCTCCCTGCTCAATCGGGCGCTCACCGAAATCGGTCATTGCAGCCACTGCCGCACCTTTACCGAGAACGATCGCTGCGATATTTGCGCCAATCCCAAGCGCGAGGAGAACGGCCTGCTCTGTGTGGTGGAGAGCCCGGCGGACGTGGCCGCCATCGAGCAGACCGGCCAGTTCTCCGGCCGTTACTTCGTGCTGATGGGGCACCTGTCGCCCCTTGACGGCATCGGCCCCGAGGAGCTGGGGCTCGATATCCTGGAGCGCCGCCTCAAGGAGGAGCAGATCAAGGAGCTGATCCTCGCCACCAACCCCACCATCGAGGGGGATGCCACCGCCTGGTACATCGCCGACATGGCCCGCACCGCCGGGGTGGAGGTGAGCCGCATCGCCCACGGCGTGCCGGTGGGCGGGGAGCTGGAGCTGGTGGATGGCACCACGCTCTCCCACTCCCTGATGGGGCGCCAGCGTCTGAGCTAAAGAGGCAACGAACCCCACCCCGGCCCTCCTCTTGGCAGGGGAGGGAGCGATGGATCCTGCCCCACTCCTCCCTTTGGCAGGGAAGAAAGCAACGAACCCCGCCTCAGCCCTCCCCTTGATAGGGGAGGGAGCAATGGATCTTGCCCCACTCCTCCCTTTGGCAGGGAAGAAAGCAACGGAGCCCGCCCCATGCCCCCTTTGGCAGGGGAGGGGGCAACGGATCCCACCTCATGCTTCCCCTTGGCAGAGGAGGGAGCAACGCACCCCACCCCAGCCCTCCCTTTGGCAGGGGAGAGCAAGGCTGACCCCGCTATTGGCTCCACGCTCGATCCCAATCTGACCCTCCTCGCCAGACAGGGGGCGACGGTGCACCTCCCCCTTGTGAAGGGGGAGGCCGGGAGGGGGTTGCCTGTGTGAGCCAAGCGAGGGGCCGGTGTGCAAATTTGCTCTCAAGTTTGCACGCAAGCCCCTTGATATTTGAAAGGCCAACCCCATCTAGCTTGGGAATCTGTTCAACCCGACGTTTTGAGGACTGGTCGATGACCCAAAGTGTTCACGCCGAAACCCACGGCTTTCAGACTGAAGTCAAACAACTGCTGAGCCTGATGGCTCACAGCCTCTACTCCAACAAAGAAGTATTCCTGCGCGAGCTGATTTCCAACGCCTCCGATGCGGCGGACAAGCTGCGCTTCAAGGCGCTTTCCGATGCCTCTTTGTTCGAAAACGACGGCCAGTTGCGCGTGCGCCTGGTGGTGGACAAAGAGAACAAGACCCTGACCATTTCGGACAACGGCATCGGCATGACCCGTGACCAGGTGATCGAGCACCTGGGCACCATCGCCAAGTCCGGCACTGCCGAGTTCTTCAAGCACCTCTCCGGTGACCAGGGCAAGGATTCCCAGCTGATCGGCCAGTTCGGGGTGGGCTTCTACTCCGCCTTCATCGTGGCCGACAAGGTGACCGTGGTCTCCCGCGCCGCCGGCACCGCGCCGGAGCAGGGCGTGCAGTGGGAATCACAAGGGGAAGGCTCCTTCACCGTGGCTGACGTGACCAAAGCCGGTCGCGGCACCGACGTCATCCTGCACCTGCGCAGCGATGAAGAGGAGTTCCTGGACGACTGGCGCCTGCGCTCCGTGGTCAGCAAATATTCCGACCACATCAGCGTGCCGGTGGAGATGTACAAAGAGGGCACCCCGGATCGCGAAGAAGACGGTGAAACCATCGTCGGTACCCCGGGCGAGTGGGAGCAGGTCAACCGCGCCACCGCGCTCTGGACCCGTAACCCGAAGGACATCAAGGACGAGGAGTACCAGGAGTTCTACAAGCACGTCGCCCACGACTTCGAAGATCCGCTCCTGTGGGGTCACAACCGGGTGGAAGGGGCCCAGGAGTACACCAGCCTGCTCTACATCCCGGCCCGTGCGCCGTTCGATCTCTACAACCGCGAGCAGAAGCACGGCCTGAAACTCTATGTGCAGCGCGTCTTCATCATGGACGACGCCGAGCAGTTCATGCCGACCTACCTGCGCTTCGTGAAAGGGGTGCTGGACTCCAACGATCTGCCGCTCAACGTCAGCCGTGAAATTCTGCAGGACAACAAGGTGACCGCCTCCCTGCGCAAGGCCTGCTCCAAGCGCGTGCTCACCATGCTCAACAAGCTGGCGAAAGAGGATGGCGAGAAGTACGCCAAGTTCTGGAGCGAGTTCGGCAATGTGCTCAAAGAGGGCCCGGCCGAGGATTACGCCAACCGGGAAGAGATCGCGAAGCTCTTGCGCTTTGCCAGCACCGCCGGTGAGGGCGAAGCCCAGACCGTGTCGCTCGAGGATTACGTTGGCCGCATGAAGGAAGGTCAGCAGAAGATTTACTACATCACCGCCGACTCTTATGCCGCTGCCAAGAACAGCCCGCACCTCGAGATCTTCCGCAAGAAGGGCGTCGAAGTGCTGCTGATGTGGGAGCGGGTGGACGAGTGGCTGATGAGCCACCTGACCGAGTTCGACGGCAAGCAGCTGGTCTCCGTCACCCGTGGCGAACTGGATCTCGGGGATCTGGAAGACGACGCCTCCAAGCAGGCGCAGGAGGAGGCCGAAAAAGCCAACGCCGGTCTGGTGGAGCGGGTCAAGAAGAGCCTCGGGGAGGCGGTGAAAGAGGTGCGCGTCACCCACCGTCTGACCGACTCGCCGTCCTGCATCGTCACCGACGCCCACGGCATGAGCACCCAGATGATCAAGCTGATGCGCGCCGCCGGTCAGCCGGTGCCGGAGCAGAAGTACATCCTGGAGCTCAACCCCGACCATGCCCTGGTGAAGAAGCTCGGCACCATCGAGGATGAGAGCCTGTTTGGCGAGTGGGTCTCCCTCCTGCACGAGCAGGCCCAGCTGGCGGAGCAGGGTGGCCTCAATGATCCGGCGAGCTTCGTCTCCCGTATCAACCGTCTGCTACTCCAGGCGTGATGTGATTGTGATTGGCCCACTGCATGACAGTGGGCTTTTTTTTGGTTCTTCGCGGGATCTTGGGGAAGTGGAAGTTGACAGACAGGGTGCTGGTAAACTGGCTGTCTCCAAACACACCACCACCATCACCCTGCTGTCGCCGTGCATCATATTGATATTGCCTCCTTCTGGCCAGGT
>NZ_JAGKRI010000126.1:0-3488 GCF_017939255.1 Aeromonas sp. Prich7-2 | reverse complement strand
GCGGTGATGCCTCTGTTCTGGCCGGTGGTCACCCGGACGGCAGGAATAGGCCTTGGGCTCGATGGCCGCGGTAGGGCCCCTGGTGCCGGCCGGTGGCCACCCGGGCGGCAGGGATAGGCCTTGGGCTCGCCGGCCGCGGTGATGCCCCATGTTCTGGACGGTGGCCACCCGGAAGCTTGAGATAGGCCTTGTGTTCTCCGGCGGCGTAAAGGACCTTTGTGCCGAGCAGCTGGTAGAGGCCACTAGCGCGGATCTCACCAGACACCGAGTGGCAGGGTGCTTATAGACTGCCGAGGAAGCCACACCATGGGCAATCGGCGAATAGCCTATGGGCATCTTGGCAGTCAGGGTTCATCAGTAATTCAGAGGGAGCAAATGAAGCCAAAAACTGAAATTAAATGTTGACTATGTATGATGATAGTCATATTCTATTTCTGCGGATCAAAATCTAGGAGTGGGGCAAAGTGAAAAAGCTACTGCTAATGGATGAAAAATATATTCGTTTGTTGATTGAAAACACTAAGAGTACAAACCCAGCGGTTGCTGATGCGCTGGTAGATCATTTACTTTATGGTCTTGCACAAGAGCAAACAGCTAAGAAATACGGCCTTTCCTCTCAATCACAAGTGTCAAGGCTAAAAGGAAGTGTAATAAAACTGGATAATCTAATTAGAACGTCACTGGCAATGAAAGATAAATTTGAACAAAATAAGGGATGATATGAAAAAGACTGTTGTTGCCGCGCTGCTTATGTCTGCAATTACGCCTGCTCACGCCATTTTCAATGGCGCAGAAATTAACTCACCTGAGTTTGTGCGGGTGGGTGGGACTTGCTCTGGGACCGTAATCGCTGGGAAATGGGTTGTAACAGCGGCCCACTGTGGTGATCTGACAGGCCAGACTGTCAGTAACATCGATGTAAGTGTGGCGAATATTAAGCGCACAGTAATTCATCCTATGCATGATGGCAGCGTGCCGCGTGTATATGATGTTTCATTGCTGGAGCTGGATAAAAAAATGCCGGCAACAGCAAAAGTTATTAACACAGAACCAGCGGTCGGCTCTACCCAGTTAATTGCTGGCTGGTCTAGCCTCTCTGGTGGAAAACTGAAAGGTGCTTCAAATGTGACTGTAGGTAAAGCAGACGCAAGATGGTCACCAGATGCTTACGAACTGAAATATGACACCGTAAACGGGATTGGTACTGGCACCTCGCAGCCCGGTGACTCCGGCGGTCCTTGCTATAACGAAGCTGGGGTTTGGGGGGTAATTCAAGGTTCTGCTGGTCAAGGTGATGGAACTTTCATTCAATCGTGCCAAGCGTTCTATAAAGCAGAAACCACTGCATGGATGCTTGAAACAATCGCTGCATGGTCTTATCCGGTCGAGGTGAAGGGCGAGGGGAGTGTTACGATCAAGGTGCAGTCCTTCCACAAGGACCCGGAAGTTTTCGCCCCTTATACCGAAGGGGATCTCGCAATCGAATCGAATACCTGCAAAAGCGGGACGGCCGCCCCTCTTGAGGAGTGCACAGTTGTTGTGAAGGGAAGCGGCAAGTTGTTCATTACAGGTAACGATCCGGTTGAGGTGAATAAAAAGACAACGCCTGTCACTCCGACTCCGGAGCCTACAGAAAATGGTGGTGGTGGTGGTGGTTCAACCGGCCCAGTTGGCCTGATAGGGCTGGCACTGGTAGCAATGGCACGTCGTTTCATAGCTAAGCAAGCCGCAAGTAGTTGATACCTACTGGTAAAAATGGCAATTTGCAATGAGGGAGGCTAAGGCCTCCCTTTTTTATTGATAGATCTTTAAGATGCGAAGCATCGAAGGCTCTTGCCACCCCAGCCAGAAAACCCCCTCATTTTTAAGCGCTCATTTTATCCCAAGGCCCCGAGTTAGAATCCCATTGTGGATAGTTGACTGACAAACATGCCACGCCTCAAAGACCGCACCACTGGGACCTAGCACTTTACGGTGTCACGGATCCAAGCAAATGGAGAGTGTTGAGTGAGATTGTTGAAGACGGTGATCAGCGTTGGGGTGTTAGCCCTTTTTTCCACAGCATCGGTAGCTGATGCCTGGCAAGAGCGTGAGATCCTGAGCCGTGTCCGAGAGCAGTTGATTCGGGTAAACAAGTTGCTCGACGAAGCTGAGAACGCGGGCATGAATAACCAAAGTCGGCTACGTATGGAGTATGGAAGCATTCGTGCCGACCTAAGCACCGTCGAAGACGGGATCTTGCAATACCTGTCTGCACCCATGGATCCGGCAGCCATAGTCCCCCTGGATGGTGGCTACACGGATTACCAAAGAGCGCATGCGTTACCCCGGCCGGACGCAAATTTGTCTCGCGAACGCGCATTACCAATGGGGTATAAGAAATGAGCGCATCTTGTTCAGGTGGAAATGTATCTCAATGCATGGCTGCTGTCGGAGCTAATTCCACATTCAGCCAAACATCAATTTTGCTTCAAGGTAGTATGTACGCGGCTGCATTCATATTTATTCTGTTCGTAGCCTATGCCTGTTATCAAGGATTGGGGACTGACAAGGTAACATATTATGGAATGTTCAAGGCTGTTATTACCGCCGTAGTTTTGAGCGCATTGATATTGCTGGTTGTTCAAGCAATTGTGCATTAATAAATTTAAGTGAGGAGTATAGGGATGCCAATGAAAAAGGTTAGTAATAGACTGAGGGGGGCGTGTCTTATGGTTGCTCTCATGGCCAGCGAGGCTAATGCGGTTGGCCTACCCACGATAAATGCCCCAGGAGGCTCAGCTAGTAATGATCCATTCACATTGATAGTAAACCTCTTTAAGTGGGGGCTTACAGTCATTGCTTTTCTACTGGTAGCGCTCATGTTTATTACCGTCGTAAAAAACGGTTGGCAAAAATACCACCAACTGGGGGAGGAGAACAGTAAGGTGACTTGGCGTGACTTGGCGAGCAACCTGGTTGCCGGGGCGTTGCTGATCTGTCTTGGTGTTGCAATGGCCAATTATGCGGTTGGTGTGTTCGGCGCGAGTGCTATTAGCTAATTCGAAAATATATAATAGGCAGGTATTACCTGCCTATTAAATGGGGATAAGTGAATGAAAAGGCTTTGTACGCAGGCTTGTAGCCTTGCAGTGATTTCCTTCCCTGCTGGTGCTGTGGGTATACCAACAATAACTCCTCCTAATGGAAATGGCGCCGGTGAAAATCCACATAATCTTGTTATCAGTCTTGTCTTGTTGGGTGTGAACCTTTTAGTCATGCTGCTCATCGTAGCTCTTCTGTTAACTGTTGCGAAGAACGCATGGCAAAAGTATCACCAGATCGGCGAGCAAGGTAGCAAGGTTGTAAGTATTCACCGGAACAGTATTGACACAGGAAAAATGAGACGATCGTCTCTTGATCCCACTTTCCTGCTTGCTTGATCCTGCTCCTTAGATACGCTCCCCCCATGAGCAAAAACACCATGCATTCCGCGGGAATGCCCACCA
>NZ_JAGKRI010000125.1:0-2910 GCF_017939255.1 Aeromonas sp. Prich7-2 | reverse complement strand
GCTGAAATGACGTGCAGTGACGATTAAAAAGTGTGAAGGCGATCCTGACTATAAAGTTAACTGCATATCACAGGCCTATAAGTATTTGTTTTGTAGGCAAAAAACTATTTTTAATTTTTAACAAAATGTTCACGATCTCGCCCTGCATTTCTGGCAGCTCTGACCAGTGAACCAACGCACATTATGAGGAGACAAAGGAGCCCATCTGCCATTTTTTGACGTGGCTAACAGTTTGATATTGATGATCTATTTGTCATCAGGTGGGAGCGAAAAGTGTGAGGCGGCCAGCATTCACATATTTTCCTTCGAGAATAAAGATTGAGCAGTGGTCACTTGCTTCCTATACTCGAGCCGTTCCTCACGGAACCCAGGCAAAGGGCAAACCGGCAGTGATGCCGGGACGCAAAGCCTCCGATCTGTCCCATCCGGGCCAGACAGCGGGGTTACCCAGGGTGACTTGAGGGTTTGTGGCCCGTCCATGGCCTGTTGTCGCTCCCTTGTTCCCTGTTGCGATTGCGCTTTTCCCGGTATTGAAGCCAAGACAAAACAAGGAAGATAACAATATGCAACAGATCTTGAGGCCCAGCAGGCTTGCCATGCTGGTCGCCCTTGCGGCCGTCCCTGCCTGGGCGCAGGCTGCTTACCCCGCCTATCAGGCCGGCACCGCCTACAAGGCTGGCGACATCGTCAGCAACGCAGGCGCCCTCTATGAATGCAAGGAATTCCCTTACTCCGGCTGGTGCGGCGCGTCCCCCTATCACTACGCCCCCGGGGTGGGGGTGGTCTGGGCCGATGCCTGGAAGCTGTATGGTGGCGAGGTGCCGCCGCCGGCCCTGGTCGTCGCCATCGGCTCCCCCGCCGTGGGTGCCAGCGTCAGCGAGGGGGCCAGTGTGGCCCTGGCGGTGACGCTGAGCGGCCCGGTCACGGCGCTCGCCCGGGTGGAATACCTCATCGACGGCGCTCTGGTCGCCACCGCCACGGCTTCTCCCTGGAGTGCCAGCTGGTCTGCCGCCGGTGCGGGCAATCACGCCCTCAAGGCCCGGGCGCTGGATAAAGACGGCAAGGTGCTGAGCGAGGCGGATTCGAGCTTCAAGGTCGCCGCCGTGGTGGCGCCAGAGGCGCCCAGGGTGAGCATCGCAAGCCCCGCCGCCGGTGCCAGGGTGACCCTGGGCCGCGCCCTCACCGTGAGCGGCAATGTCACCGATGCCAATGACGACGTCGCCAAGGTCGAGCTCTTCGTGAATGGCCAGAAGGTGGGCGAGGACACCAGCGCCCCCTGGCAGCTGAGCTGGACGCCCCAGAACAAGGGGCTGACCGGCCTCAAGCTGGTGGCGACCGACAAGAGCAACCTCTCTGGCGAGTCGGCCCAGGTGGACGTGCAGGTGGAAGAAGCGGCCCTGCCCCCTACCGGCGGCAACCTCTCCTGCGACGTGCGCCAGATCTACCGCGCCGACGGCAGCGAGTGCATGGGGGATGACCACGGCCGCCGCGTCATCGGGTATTTCACCTCCTGGCGCACCGGCAAGAACGGCCTGCCCGCCTACCTGGTGAGCGACATTCCCTGGGACAAGATCACCCACATCAACTACGCCTTCGCGGCGGTGGACGAGCAGAGTCACACCATCAAGGTGGATGACGCCGCTACCAAGCTGACCTGGAACGGGGTGCCGGGCGCCGAGATGGATCCGGAGTTCGCCTATCAGGGTCACTTCAACCTGCTGTCCAAGTACAAGAAGCAGTACCCGGACGTGAAGACCCTCATCTCCGTCGGGGGCTGGGCCGATACCCGCGGCTTCTACGCCGCCACCACCAAGGGCGACTGCTCGGTCAACACCGCCAGCATCAACGCCTTTGCCGACTCGGCCGTGGGCTTCATCCGCCAGTACGGCTTCGATGGGGTGGATATCGACTACGAGTACCCCACCTCCATGAAGGATGCGGGCAACCCCAACGATTTCCCGCTCTCCAACCAGTGTCGCGGCAAGCTCTTTGCGAACTATGAAGTGCTGATGAAGACCCTGCGCAACAAGCTCGACAGCGCCGGCACCGAGGACGGTCGCAAGTACATGCTGACCATCGCCTCGCCGGCCTCGGCCTACCTGCTGCGCGGCATGGAAAACTTCCAGGTCACCCAGTACCTCGACTACGTCAACCTGATGACCTATGACTTCCACGGTGCCTGGAACCACTTCGTCGGTCACAACGCCGCCCTGTTCGACAACAAGGCGGATCCCGAGTTGTCCCAGTGGGGTGTCTACACCCAGGCCCAGTTTGGCGGCATCGGCTATCTCAACTCCGCCTGGGCGGCCCACTACTTCCGTGGTGCCCTGGCGGCGGGCAAGATCAACATAGGGGTGCCCTATTACACCCGTGGCTGGCAGGGGGTCACCGGTGGCACCCACGGTCTGGGTGGCAAGGCGGCGCTGCCGAGCCAGAGCGATTGCCAGCCGGGCACCGGTGGCAGCACCATTCCGTGCGGCAACGGGGCGGTAGGCATCGACAACATCTGGCATGACCTTGACAAGAACGGCAAGGAGATTGGCGGTGGCGCCGTGCCCATGTGGCATGCCAAGAACCTGGAGCACGCGGCCAGCCTCGGCATCACCACCCTGCCGAGCTACGGCCAGGCCTGGGGTCTGGATCCCAACAACCCGGCCCACGTGATGCAAGGCCAGTATGTGCGTTACTACGACGACAAGGCCCATGCGCCCTGGCTCTGGAACGAGCAGAAGAAGGTGTTCCTCTCCACCGAAGATGAAGAGTCCTTGACATCCTCCCCCACCTTAGCGCTTCGCGTCACAGGAGGGGGATTCCCATTACTGGGTGATAGCTGCTCGCGCAGTACCGGGTTCCTGCTTCATCGGGCGGCCTGATTGCACCACGCCTCCACAGGCTAAAACGGCGTGTCCC
>NZ_JAGKRI010000012.1:0-61369 GCF_017939255.1 Aeromonas sp. Prich7-2 | reverse complement strand
TGACGGTATAACCTGGCCAGAAGGAGGCAATATCAATATGATGCACGGCGACAGCAGGGTGATGGTGGTGGTGTGTTTGGAGACAGCCAGTTTACCAGCACCCTGTCTGTCAACTTCCACTTCCCCAAGATCCCGCGAAGAACCAACAAAAAGGGCTCCCGTTCGGGAGCCCTTTTCATTGCCAAACACGTCGGCCTCAGGTGAGCGCCAGCCCGGTAGAGAGCAGCAGGCTGAACAGAAATGCGCTGATGGCGGTCTTCTTGAGGGCGCCGGTCAGCACCTCGCCATCGAAACTCTCTCGCAGGGTGCGGGCGGCATCGGTGAGGGGCTTCATGGCGGGCAGGAAGATCCAGGGCCAGAGGCTCGCAGGCTGGGTCAGCAGGAAGGCGATGGTCGCCAGCAGCGCCGCCCCCAGCAAGACCCAGTGATAGGCGATGGCCCGGTTGCGGCCAAGGCGCACCGCCAGGGTGATCTTGCCGCTGGCGGCATCGGTCTCGATGTCCCGCACGTTGTTGATGTTGAGCACGGCAGTCGCCAGCAGGCCGCAGGCGGTGGCGGGCAGCAACAGATCCCACTCCAGGCTATGGGTGAAGAGGTAGTAGGAGCCGAGCACCCCCAGCAGGCCGAAGAACAGGAACACCGAGATGTCCCCGAAGCCGCGATAGCCGTAGGGGCTCTTGCCCACCGTGTAGGTGATGGCCGCGACGATGGCCGCTCCCCCCAGCAGGATGAACGTCAGGATCTGCTGCCACGCCTCCCCGAAGGCGCAGACCAGCAGGGAGAGGCCGCTCACCACGGCCGCCAGGGCGGTCAGCCCCATGGCCACACACATCTGGTGCCGGGTGATGAGGCCGGAAACCACGGCGCGCTGGGGACCGATCCGCTCCCCGTTGTCGGCACCGGAGACCGCATCGCCATAGTCGTTGGCCAGATTGGAGAGAATTTGCAGCAGGATGGCGGTCAGCAGGGAGAGTCCCATGATGGTGCCGTCGAACGCTCCCCGGCTGGCTGCCAGCCCCGAGCCCAGCAAGATGGAGGAGCACGCCAGGGGCAGTGTTCGCAAACGCGCCGCCAGCAACCAAACAGAGAAGGTATTTGTCATATTGTGATGGCCAAACAATCAGATATTGATCGTGTTAAGGGTTATCGAACCGGATTTAGGTATACTTGGCTGCGCGGGGGCGTCGGCTCCCCCGGGCAATTTACATGGACGAATGGGCAGATAATATATAGGAAATCGTCGCCCTTTGGCATCAACCTGCGCCATCCTCCCCCGGAGCGATCGCGATTATCCGGCTCAGACTAGACATCCATGTTGGCTCAGACCCACCTCAAGCAACAACTGGACGCCCTGCGTCACAGTACTGTCAGCGGTTTCGTGCGACTGCGCGTGGCCGCTCACGTCGACGTCTTTCCCGGCTGGTTGGCGGCCCAGACGCTCTACCCCCGCATCTATTGGCACGCCAGAGGGCAACAGAGCCCGGAGTACGTGGCGCTTGGCGCCATCCACGAGCTGACGCGGCCGGAGGATATCCAGCGGGTCTGCGACCTTGCCGGCACGGCCAGTGAAGACAGCCCTCGCTACTACGGTGGCCTGGCGTTCGACCCGGATCTGCCCGGCTGGCAGGGTTTTGGCCCCTGCCGCTTCGTGCTGCCCCGTATCGAACTGGTACGCCGGGGGGAGTGCACCAGCCTCTGCCTCAATCTCTGGCTGCCCGCTCGGGAAGAGGGTCACGCATTCGAAGCCGAACTCTGCGCCGCCGAGGCGGCGCTCGATGCCCTGCAACCCGAGGCCCCTCTGCCCGCCCTGCAAAAGCGGCCATGGCAGCGCCAGGACCTGCCGGGCCCTGCCCAGTGGCAGACCCTGGTGGAGCAGGTCACGGCCCCCGACTTCCAGGCCCGCACCCCCAAGGTGGTGCTGTCGCGGGAGAGCCTGCTCCAGAGCGAGGCGCACGATGCGCCCCTCTGCCCCTGGTCCCTGCTGACACAGTGGGCCCGCCACGCCCAGGAGTGCTTCCACTTCGGCTTCCAGTTCTCCCCCGAGCAGAGCTTCATCTCCTGCTCCCCCGAGCGCCTCTACCGCCGGGAGAAGGGCCACCTCTTTACCGAGGCGCTGGCAGGCACCATTCGCCGTTCCGGGGATGAGGCGACCGACGCGGCCCTGGCCGCCGAGCTGCTGGCCGACAGCAAGAACCGGCTGGAGAACCGGCTGGTTCACGCCGACATTCTCAGCCGCCTGGCCCCCCTCACGACCGATGCCACCCTGACCGAGCCGCGCATTCTGAAATTGCGGCTGCTGCAACACCTCAAGTGCGACATCGAGGCCGAGCTCAAACCCGGCGTCTGCGACTGGCAACTGCTGGCTGCCCTGCACCCCACCCCCGCCGTGGGGGGCGCCCCCCGCGAGGCGGCGCTCGCCTTCATCCGTGAATGCGAGCCCCATGATCGCGGCTGGTATGCCGGTGCCTGTGGCATGCTGAGCCGGGAGACCTCGGAGTTCTCCGTCGCCATTCGCAGCGCCCGGATCAGGGGCCCGCGCATCAGCCTGTTCGCCGGTGCCGGCATAGTGGCGGGATCGGAGCCCGCCGCCGAGTGGGCCGAACTCGACAACAAGATCGCCAACGTGCTCTCCCTGCTGGGATAGCGTTTCTTACCGACTCCTCACTGCGAGAGCTTCATGTCCGCCAGCCACGTGTCCGCGCATCACGCCTTTGCCAGCCATCACGCCACCTTCAACCATGTCTGGTCCTCCCTCTTGCTGGAAGAGCTCTTTCGCCTCGGCGTGCGTGACATCGCCCTGGCCTCCGGATCCCGCTCGGCGCCGCTCACCATGGCCGCCGCAGCCCACCCGGGCTTTCGCCGCCATCTGCACTTCGACGAGCGGGGTCTGGGCTTCATGGCGTTGGGGCTGGCCAAGGGGAGCGGCCGCCCGGTGGCGGTGATCATGACCTCGGGCACCGCGGTGGCCAACCTCTGGCCCGCGGTGGCGGAAGCCCAGCTCACCGGGGTCCCGCTCATCATTCTCTCTGCCGACAGGCCACCCGAGCTCATCGACAACGGGGCCAACCAGGCCATCGATCAGCCGGGGATCTTCGGTCGCTACCCCGTCTATCAGCAAAATCTGCCGAGCCCCACTCCCGCCATTCCGGCGGCCTTCGTGCTGAGCTCGGTGGATCAGGCCCTGGCCCGACAGGCGCACACCCCGGGGCCGGTGCACTTCAACTGCATGTACCCCGAGCCCCTCTATCCCGGCGATACCTACCTGGACTTTGCCGACTACCTGGCGCCTCTCGGCGACTGGCTGCACTCGGCCAAGCCCTGGAGCCCCTGGCTGGCGGGCGAGCCGGGCTGCCCCGCCCAGCCGGACTGGGAGGAGCTGAAGGGCAAGCGCGGTGTCATCGTCGCCGGACGCATCCAGGATCCGGTGCAAGGCAAGGCGGTGGCCGAGCTGGCCGACCGCCTCGGCTGGCCCCTGCTGGCAGATCTGCAAAGCCAGATCCGCTTCGATGATCGCAACCTCGTCCACACGGATCTCGCCCTGCAACACAGCGACTTCGTGGCCGAGCTGGCCCGCGCCGAGGTACTGCTGCAATTCGGCGCCCGCCTCATCTCCAAGCGCCTCGGCCAGTTCATCAAACAACACCCCTGGCAGGATTACTGGCTGGTGGACCCGCAGCCGGCACGCCTCGACCCCGACTACCGGCTGCGCCGTCGCCTGGTGTGCGACCCCGCCGCCTTTGCGGCTACCCATCCAATCCCCCATTCGCAGCAGCCCTGGCACCAGTTGGCCGCGCGCCAGCAGGCTATCAGCCAGCAGATCCGCACCGCCTGTGATCGCTTCTCGGAGCTCGGGGTGTGCCACCGCCTGAATCAGCTCATCCAGGGTCAGTTGTTCGTCGGCAACAGCATGCCGGCCCGGCTGATGGACATGCTGGGCGAGGTGGGCAAGGGCCCCAGCCGGGTGATGACCAACCGCGGCGCCTCCGGCATCGATGGCCTTATCGCCACCGCATACGGCTTCGCACAGTCGGTCCCGCCTGACAGTCGCGAGCCCACCACCCTGCTGCTCGGGGATCTCAGCGCCCTGCACGACCTCAACAGCCTGGCGCTGCTCGGCAAGGGGAGCCGCCCCCTGGTGGTGATCCTGCTCAACAACGACGGCGGCAGCATCTTCCGCATGCTGCCTGTGCCCACCCAGGACGCCCTGCTGGAGACCTACTACTGCCTGCCCCACGGCCTGCACTTCGAGCACGCCGCCGCCATGTTCGGCCTGCACTACCGGGCCCCCACCACCCTCGACGCATTTGAGCAGGACTATGCCGCAGCCCTGAAAAACGGGGTAACCCTGATTGAAATCAAGGTACCGAGCAGTGAAGTCGCCGAGGATCTCAAAGCACTGGGAGCCGCTATCCGTGGTCTCTGATCCCGCCGTGCCGCTGGTGCTGCTGCACGGCCTGCTGGGGGACGCCGACGACTGGCGACCTGTCATCCAGGCCCTGCCCGGCGTCCCGTGCCATGCCCTGGATCTGCCGGGCCACGGCCGCAACCGGGCACTGCGGGTGAGCGGCTTTGACGAGGCCCATCGCTGGCTCTGCGACGAGCTGACCGCGCTGGATATCGCCCACTACCGGCTGGTGGGGTATTCGCTGGGGGGGCGGCTCGCGCTTCATCACGCCAGCCACTCCCCGGCGGGGTTGCAGGCCCTGCTGCTGGAGAACTGCCACCCCGGGCTGCCTGCCGGGGAACGTCCGGCCCGCATCGCTCACGATGAAGCCTGGGCCCGGCGTTTCGAGTGCGAGCCTCTGACCCGGGTGCTTGCCGACTGGTACCGCCAGGGCGTCTTCGCCGACCTGGACGACGATGCCCGCACCCGCCAGGCCGCACGCCGCCTTGGCAACGACGGCAAGGCCATGGCCGCCATGCTGAGGGCCACGTCCCTGGGGCGGCAGCCGGCTCTCGCCCCCTGGCTTCGGGATACCCGGCTGCCGGTGCAGTGGGTCTCAGGCAACCGGGATCACAAATTCCATGCCCTCGCTTGCCAGTTGGTCAAGCAAGGCTGCAATATCAAACACTTGGCTCTGGATGGCGGACACAATCTGCACACAAGCCAGCCCGATACCTTTGCCCGGCTCCTGCGGGAGTGGGCTCATCAACCAGAAGAGAAGATCCATGATTGAAGCAATGACGGAAGCCGAGCTCTATGCCCCTGTCGAGTGGCACGACTGCTCCGCCGGTTACGAGGACATCCTCTATCACAAGTCCCCAGAGGGCATTGCCAAGATCACCATCAACCGTCCCCAGGTGCGCAACGCCTTCCGCCCCCGTACCGTGAAAGAGATGCTGCAAGCCCTGGCCGATGCCCGCTACGACGACAAGGTCGGCTCCATCATCCTCACCGGCTTCGGCGAGAAGGCCTTCTGCGCCGGCGGCGACCAGAAGATCCGCGGCGACTACGGTGGCTATAAGGACGATGAAGGCACCCATCACCTCAACGTGCTCGACTTCCAGCGTGACATCCGTACCTGCCCCAAACCCGTGGTGGCCATGGTGGCTGGCTACGCCGTCGGTGGCGGCCACGTGCTGCACATGATGTGCGACCTGACCATCGCCGCCGACAACGCCCAGTTCGGCCAGACCGGCCCCAAGGTGGGCTCCTTCGACGGCGGCTGGGGCGCCTCCTACATGGCCCGCATCGTCGGCCAGAAGAAGGCTCGGGAGATCTGGTTCCTCTGCCGCCTCTACGACGCCAAACAGGCCCTCGACATGGGGCTGGTCAACACCGTCGTGCCCCTGGCCGAGCTGGAGCGTGAAACCGTGCGCTGGTGCCGCGAGATGCTGCAACACAGCCCCATGGCCCTGCGCTGCCTGAAGGCGGCCCTCAACGCCGACTGCGACGGCCAGGCCGGTTTGCAGGAGCTGGCAGGCAATGCCACCATGCTGTTCTACATGACCGAAGAGGGTCAGGAAGGGCGCAACGCATTCAACGAGAAACGCCGTCCCGACTTCTCCAAATACAAGCGGAATCCCTGATGACACTCGCCCTCTACCGCTACCAACTGCCCTTTACCCAGCCCCTGGCCTTTCACGGTCAGTTGCAGGTAGCGCGCGAGGGCCTGCTGGTACGCATCGACGATGGCTGGGGGGAGATAGCCCCCCTGCCAGGATTTTCCAAAGAGACCCTGGCCGACGCCCAGGCCGAGGCCCTCGACTGTCTGGCGCAGCTGGCGCGGGGACAGACCCCGACGCCACAGCTGCCCTCGGTGCAGTTCGGGCTCGACTGCGCCCGTCGTAGCTGGCCCGAGCAGGGTGCCCCCCTGCCCGAGCCCTATCCGCTGATCCAGGGCTCCCCCCAGGAGCTGCTCAAGAACTGGAAGCAGTGGCTGCACGAGACCCCCCTCAAGGCCAAGCTGAAGGTGGCCCGCTACCCCATGCGCGACGAGCTGGCGCTAATCCGGCTACTGCTCGATCGGCGCCCCAACCTCAAGCTGGTCCTGGACGCCAACCAGGGCTGGACCCGCGAGGAGGCCTGGGCCTTTTGCGGCCACCTGGATCCGAATCGCATCGAATACCTCGAAGATCTGTGCGCCGACTTCGAGGACATCGCCTTCGTCGCCAGCCGCACCGGCATGCCGGTGGCGCTGGACGAACTGCTGGCCCAGGGCAAGCCCTGGGAGCCCATCCCGCAACTGCGCGCCCTGGTGCTCAAGCCGACCCTGCTCGGCGCCCTGGCCAACAGCGAGGCCCTGGTGGCCCGCGCTCGCGAACTGAAGCTCAAGGTGATCGTCTCCTCCTGTTTCGAGTCCGGTCTCGGCCTCGGTCAGCTCGCCCGCCTCGCGGGGGAGTGGGCGCCGGATCAGGCCCCTGGCCTCGATACCCGCCGCTGGCTGGCCAGGGATCTGCTGGACAAGCAGGGACAACCCGATCCGAGCAGGATGGACCCCCTGTTTCACCGAGACTGATCCATGGTGACCCGTCAGATCCCACGGCAGGAAACCTGCCCGGTACGACGCTGGGCGACACTGGCCCCTCATCGTATTGCCATCCACAGCGGGGAGCCTCTTAGCTACCAGCGCCTCGACCTGCGCCTCAACAGCCTGTGCAATCAGCTCGCCCGGGCCGGGCTGGAACGGGGAGATCATCTCGCCGCCGTGGTGCGCGGCGCTCTGGAGGATGTGTTGCTGGCCTGGGCCTGCGTGCGCAGCGGTATCGTCTTCTGCCCCCTCAATCCCGCCTTTCCGGCAACCAGACACAGCGAACTGGCGAGCCAGCTCGAGGCCCGGGCATTCTGGTCGGCAGGCGAGATCCCGGCGGGCGACTGGCAAGCCCTCAGCCTCGACTTCACGGGCGAGCTGGCCGCAGATGGGGAGTCCCCGCTGGTACCCGACCAGCCGAACAACATGATCCTCACCTCGGGATCCAGCGGTACCCCCAAGGCGGTGGTCCACCGCCTCGCCAACCACCTCGCCTCGGCCCGGGGTTCCGCCACCCTGATCCCCCTGGACGAAGCCTGCGGCTGGCTGCTCTCCCTGCCACTGTTTCACGTCGGCGGTTACGCTATCCTGTTCCGGGTCTTCCTGGCAGGAGCCGCCCTGGTGCTGGACGATCGCACCCGGCCCCTCAAGGCGCGGCTCGAGGATCAGCCCATCACCCACCTCTCGCTGGTGCCGACCCAGCTCTGGCGCCTGCTGGCACAGGGGTTCGACCCATCCCGCACCCGGGTGCGAGAGCTGCTGCTCGGGGGCGCCGCCATCCCGGCGCCCCTGGTCAACCGGCTGACCGCTCTGGGGCTGGAGCCCAAGGTGAGCTATGGACTCTCCGAGATGGGCAGCCAGGTCTGCACCGGGCAACCCTGCGCCGCCGGCGTGGTGGGTCGCCCGCTGCCGGGGCGGGAGGTCTGCATCCGCCAGGGGGAGATCTGCGTGCGCGGTGAGACCCTGTTTGCCGGCTATTTCAGGGAGGGCGAGCTGGTGCGCCCCCTCGATGAAGAGGGCTGGTTCCACACCCGGGACAAGGGCCGCCTCACTCCGGGGGGCGATCTGGTGGTGGAGGGTCGGCTCGACAACCTCTTCATCTCGGGGGGGGAGAACATCCAGCCCGAGACCATAGAGCAGCGGCTGGTGGATCACCCCGCCGTGGCCCAGGCCCTGGTGGTGCCGGTGCCGAGCGACGAGTGGGGGCATAGGCCCGCCGCCTTCATCGACTGGCATGGCGAACCTGTCCCCCCTGCCGAACTGGCCGCCTGGATCAGGCTGTCGTTACCCGGCTTCATGGTGCCGGACCAGTGGCATCCCTGGCCGGATCTCGGCGGCAATCTGAAACCCTCCCGCACCCTGCTCGCCCGCAGCTTGCGACAAGAGGAGTGACGCCTCCCCCATATGGGGCGGAGTCCTTGCTATCAACACAGCCCCCTTTGGGGCTGTTTTTATGTTGTTTGCTCCCGAATGCATCATTTCGCTGCGCCATCTGGCCAATTGATATTCCTTTGGAGCCCAATACCCTCTCTGGTCCCCACGCCTCTCCATCCACCAAAGGGATCATGATGAAGCACCTCTCTCCCCGGCTGCTGCTCCTGGCAGCCCCAAGCCTGCTCGCCACTTCGGCGCTGGCCAACTACTCCCCCTCCGACTGGCAACAGTATCAACTCAACGGTGAATCCAGCCGTCAGCTGGGGGATCGTCTCACCGAAGTGACCTTTGAACTGAGCGCCCACAGCAGCGACGCCCCTTATCAGCAGTTGAGGGTGTATCGCCGCTTCGACTGGCGCGATGCCAACCTGGCCGCGCTGGCAGAGCAGCAGTGCGGCGAGCCGCAACTCAAGATCGAGCAGGGCTGGCAGATCCGCTACCTCAGCTGTGAAGAGGTGGTACCGGCCGGCAAGGCCGTCCCGGCCAGCAGCTATGACTATGGCTACGGCATGAAGCAGGGCCGCTGGGAGCCGCTGGCGGGCACCCCGACCGCGCCGCGTCAGGATCGTCTGCCGCTGGCTGAACGGGTCATTCTGGGTCACAGCGAGCAGGAGCTGGATCGCTGTGAGCTCAACGCCGAAGGTCGCTGCGCCGAGCAGGCATGGCAGTACCAGCCGCAAAACTGGCAGCAATTGAAGGCGCTGGAAGAGACCCCCAACGAACGGGATGGTCGCCTCGAGCAGATCTTCTTCCGCCTGCAGCCCATCGCGGGCAGCCAGGCCGCCAAACAGGTGAGCGAGCTGCACGTCTGGCGCCAGTACACCTGGCTGCTGGACGAGATCAAGGCCCAGCAGGAGTGCGATGAACCCCAGACCCACCAGGAAGGGGACAAGACCATCAGCTACCGGGTATGCCGTCAGACCCTGCCCGCCGGCAGCGAAGTGCAGGTGGTCTTGAAGGACACAGGCTATCAATACCCGGTGGGGGGCAGCGAATGGCAGACCCTGCCGGAAACAACCGAGTGGCAGGAGAGCCGGGTGCTCAACCGCCCCATCGTGCTGGCCAGCAAGGAAGAGCAGATCGACTGTCGCCGTGCCGACGGCCGCACCTGCTCCGAGCCGGATCTGCCGGGCACCGAACTGCTGGACGCCGAAGCGGCCAAGATAGTGCAGGATGCCAGTGGCCAGCCCGCGCCGGTCTGGCAGGAGAACTATGGTCACGATGACACCAAGCTGCTGGCCGTGTCGCGCGGCATCCAGAGCCTGCTGGCGGCCAATCAGCCGGCCCATCCGGCCATGAAGCTGCTGCTGGAATACGTGCGCGCCCACAACTACCACAACTACGGCAAGCACAAGGAAGACGGCCCGGCCGCCGCCGAGGCGCTGGCCGAGGCGTTGACGGCGCTGGGTGCCCATCCGCTGCTCTTCCCGGAGCAGGCCAGCGACGAGATAGGCGCCGTCATGGGTGCCTGGAGCATCGCCCTGCACGGCCAGTTCAAGAGCCCGGCAGTGCAGAGCCGCTTTGGCACCCTGCTCGGCGAGTTCAACCAGATGCTGGCCTACAGCACCCGCCATGCCAGCGAGATCAACGGTCAGCACGCCTGGGCAACCGGCCTGTTCGATCTGCTCAACTTCCTCGACTTCGCCAGCGACTACAGCGACCCCTTCGCCAACGACTTTCGCCAGCAGGATGGCGAGCTGCGCAAGCAGCTGCACGCCCTCGCCATGAGCGAACTCGCGTTGTGGCAAGGAAGGGATGGCGCCGATCTGTTCCTGCTCAACAACGTGCTGGATGCCTACACCCGTCTCTACCGGGTCGCCCGCTATACCCGCCCGGACGAGCTCGACGGCTACCGCAAGCTGCTGGATGACTCCGTCATCGCCCTTGTTCGCCACCACGACCTGATCCCCGGTGGTCAGCAGAGCCAGGATCTGCTGGAAGACATGTCACTGACCCTCTCCACCTACTACCTGACCTACACGGACCGCACCAGCGAAGCCTGCATCAGCGGCGACTTCGCCGGTCTCTGCACCCCTGTCCGGGTGGAGGACGTGCTGCCGTTCGAGCATACCTGCTCGCCGACCCTGCGCCTGCGGGCCCAGGATCTGACCATGAGCCAGGCCGAGGGGATCTGCCGTGAACTGGGAGCCGAAGAGCAGCAGTTCCACCAGCAGATGGAGACCGGCTGGCAGCCGGTGGCGGACGATCACAACGAGGCGCTGGAACTGGTGATCTTCAACTCCTCCGCCGACTGGAAACGCTACGGCAGTGCTCTGTTTGGCGGCGTCTCCACCGACAACGGCGGTATCTACCTCGAAGGGGATCCGACGCGCCCCGGCAACCAGGCCCGCTTCTTCGCCTACGAGGCGGAGTGGAAGCGCCCAGCATTCCAGGTGTGGAACCTGCGCCACGAGTACGTGCACTACCTGGACGGCCGCTTCAACCAGTACGGCAGCTTCGGCCACTACCCGCTCAACCGCACCACCTGGTGGTCGGAAGGGCTGGCGGAGTTCGTCGCCCACGGCCAGTGCTTCGCCCGCGGTCTGGACAACGTCGCCGGCCGCCCGGCCAACGACCGTCCGACCCTGGCCGACATCCTGCATCTGGATTACGACAAGGGCGGCGAGATGGTCTACTCCTGGTCCTACACTGTGCACCGCTTCCTGAATGAGACCGGTCGCAGCGCCAGCTGGCTGGCCATGGCCCGGGCCCTGCGAGGCCCGGATCGAGAGCAGGCCATGAGCGCCTTCGAAGCCGAGCTGGACCAGCTGATTGCCAATGACAGCGAGGCCTACCAGCAGTGGCTCGGCCGCGAGCTGCTGCCCTGGTGGGAAGCCAACAAGGACTCCGACGAGTGCAAGGCCAACGACTCTTCCCACTGAGAACGAGACGGCTATGACAAGGGGCGGCCATGGCCGCCCCTTGTTTATGGCGCCGTTTGATAAGCCCGGGATCCTGGCGCGCGCTGCGACAACCTCTGCCCGAGTGAGCCCCTGCGCCGCCATCAAACCTGACGCGCCACAACAACTTGTAATAGAATGACCCCCTGTCTTCTCTTACTTCAGACCCGAACCGCACCGCGCATGAAGAAGTTTGCCAAGATCCTGCTCGCCTGCCTCTGCCTGTTGCTGGCCTCCATCGCCGCCCTGCTTGGCTACAGCGAGTGGACCGTCTCGGACGCCCGTCACTACACCTACGACGACGTCAACGCGGTGCCCTACAACCGGGTCGCCCTGGTGCTCGGCACCTCCAAATACCTGATTGGCGGCAGCCCGAACCACTACTTCAAATACCGGATCAAGGCCGCCGCCGAGCTCTACAACAACGGCAAGGTGGACTACATCCTGGTCTCCGGCGACAACGCCACCGTGCAGTACAACGAACCGCGCCAGATGCGGCGAGCCCTGATCCAGGCCGGCATTCCGGCCAACGCCATCTACAGCGACTACGCCGGCTTTCGGACTCTGGACTCCATCGTGCGGGCAAAGGAGGTGTTCGGTCAGGCCCACTTCACCGTGGTCTCCCAGGCCTTTCACAACGAGCGCGCCATCTTCATCGCCCGCCATTTCGGCATCGAGGCGGTCGGCTTCAACGCCGTGGATCCCAGCGCCTATCAGGGCATCAAGACCCGGGTGCGCGAGGTGTTCGCCCGCCTGATGGGGCTGCTGGACCTCTACGTGCTGGACAAGGGTCCCAAGTTCCTCGGCGAGCCCATCGTCATCGGCGGCCCGGTCCCCTGCCAGGCGTTGAGCACCATAGGGGCAAGCCAGCCCTGCCTGCCCATTGCACCGCCCCCTCATCAGCCGAAGGCCAAGCAGGCAACGGCCGTGAGCGCGGCAACAGCCACCAGTGCAGCGGCTGCAACCAGCGGTGCACCAGCCACCAGCGCAGCCGTGCCGAGCGAAGCAACACCCGTGGATAATCCGGCTGCCAGCAGCGCGCCGACCCCTCAATAGCAGAGACCCGCCAACAGGCGGGTCTCTTTCATCAGGTGAAATGGGGCGTCAGGCCAGCGCTGCCACATAACGCCGTGCCACCTCATCCCAGTCGATCACGTTGTAAAACGCGGCTATGTAGTCGGGACGCTTGTTCTGGTACTTGAGGTAGTAGGCATGCTCCCACACATCCAGCCCGAGTATGGGGGTGAGCCCCTCCATCAGGGGGCTGTCCTGGTTCGCGCTGCTCACCACCTGCAACTTGCCGCGCCCATCGACCACCAGCCAGGCCCAGCCGCTACCAAAACGGCTCAGCGCCGCCTGAGTAAAGGCCTGCTTGAAGGCCTCCAGCCCACCCAGATCCCGCTCCATCGCTGCGGCCAGCTCGCCGTCCGGCTCGCCGCCGCCCTGTGGACTCATCACCTGCCAGAACAGGCTGTGGTTGGCGTGGCCGCCGCCGTGATTGCGCACCGCCCCCTGAACCTGGGCCGGCAGGCTGTCGATACGGGCAAGCAGCGCCTCCAGCGGCAGAGCAGCCAGCTCCGGCAGATCGGCCAGGGCTGCATTGAGGTTGGTGACATAGGTCTGATGGTGACGGCTGTGATGGATCTCCATGGTCTTTGCATCGATATGGGGTTCCAGTGCGTCATAGGCGTAAGGAAGGGCTGGCAGGGTATGGCTCATGTTCATTGTCTCTCCTGTTGGGCTCAATGCAGTTGATGGGCAGAGCCGGTCTGACACAGACATTGACCCAGGCTGCGCTGGATGCCGTCGTGATGACCGTGTTTGCCCAGAAAGGCGAGCAGCTCGGTACGGGTGCTGCGGGCGTGGCGAACAGCCGCCTCCCGCAGGGCAGCGGAACTGGTGGGGGACTGGCTGGTGGCTAGCAGGCAGTCGTGGATGTGACACAGCAGGTCGGCGGCCCGATCCGGCAGGGTCATGGCCACTAGCAGATCCGCCAGGTTGTGATGGGCCACCACCAGGGCCGCCACCGCTTCGTCGGCATCGTGCCAGTCGGCAAACTGCTGGCGGGCAAGCCACAGCGCCTGCTGATAGCAGTCGAGCGCCCTGGCGTACTCCCCCGCATCGAAATGACGGTTGCCACTCAGGGTCTGCGCCTTCCAGTGCGCCATGCTGCTGTCCGCTCCGGTGGTACCGACCCACCCCTTCACCCAGGTTCCCGTCATGACTCGATCACTCAAATGATAATAATTATTATTTAACTTATTTAATGAGCAGACACAAGGAATAGTTGGTGCCGCCTTTTTTGCCCATATGGGTAGGGTTTTTCTGCAATCCCCGGTTTAGTGATCCCACCCACAGATACATTTGAGTTCAGCCACCATGCTGCCGGTACTGGCATGAGGCCGGTGGCTGCCCCGGTGACGACCCCCGGTGACGACCAGAGTGCAGCCGGTTTTTTCACAAGGACGGTGAAGATGAAAAGATGGCTATTGATGCTGTTGTGCGCCCTGCCCATGCTGGGTCAGGGCGCCGGTTATACCCAGACCCGCTACCCCATAGTGCTGGTGCACGGTCTGTTCGGTTTCGACAAACTGCTCGGAGTCGATTACTTCTACGGCATCCCCCAGGCCCTGACCCGGGATGGCGCCAAGGTTTACGTGGCCCAGGTCTCCGCCACCCAGAGCTCGGAGCTGCGCGGTGAACAGCTGCTCAAGCAGGTGCAGCAGGTGCTCGCCATCACGGGGGCGGAGAAGGTGAACCTCATCGGCCACTCTCACGGTGGCCCCACCATTCGCTACGTCGCTTCGGTCGCCCCCGAGCTGGTCGCCTCCGCCACCAGCGTGGGCGGGGTCAACCATGGCTCGGAGATCGCCGACCTGGTGCGGGCCAAGGTGACGCCGGGCTCGGCGGCCGAAGGTCTGGCGGTGGCCGCCGCCTCGGCCCTGTCCGGGGTCATCTCGCTGCTCTCCGGGGGCAGCCAGCTGCCGCAGGATCCCCTCGCAGCCCTCGACGCCCTCACCAGCACCGGCGCCCAGCGCTTCAACCAGCGCTATCCGGAAGGGCTGCCGAGCCAGCATTGCGGCGAGGGGCCGCTCCTGGCCGACAACGGCGTCTACTACTTCTCCTGGAGCGGACGCGGCACCATGACCAACATCCTGGATCCGGTGGATCCGGCGCTGGCGCTGACCGGCAGCTTCTTCAAGGAGCCCAGTGACGGCCTGGTCGGGGTGTGCAGCAGCCACCTCGGCAAGGTGATCGGCACCCACTACCGCATGAACCATCTGGACGAGGTGAACCAGTCGTTCGGCATTCGCCACCTGCTCGAGACCGACCCGGTCAACCTCTATCGCCAGCACGCCAACCGCCTGCAGAGGCTGGGACTATGAACAGGGCATGGCTGATGGCCGTTCCGATGGCGGCGGCCCTGCTGCTGGGGGGCTGGCAGTATTGGACCTCCGCTGACGCAACCGCCCCTTCGCCGCAACATGCCGGGCCCGCTTCCCCTCTGGTCAGGCAGGCCGCACCGCCGTCGGACAAGGGCTCGCTGCAGGCCCGCCATAAAGCCTTTCTCGCGGCCGAGGGCAACCTGACGGTGCCGGCGGATCCGGGCCTGGCCAGCTTGCAGAAGCTGTTCGACGAGCGCGAACATTTGCGCAGGCAGCGCTTCACCCCGGTCGAGCAGGAGCAGCTGTTTGCCGAGGACAGGCTGATGGAGCAGTGGACCCTGCGCCGCAAGGCGCTGGCGGAGGCCAGCGATGCCGACAAGCCGCTGCTGGCGAGCGAGCTGGAACTCTGGCTGGCGGAGCAGCCCCAGTGGTTTCGGGAGGCGGAGGCCAACAGCCGCCTGCTCGGCGATCTGCAGGCTCTGGAACAACTCCCCGCAGCCGGGCGTGACGCCGCACTGCGCGAACAGTTGGGACCGGAGGCGGCAGATCGATTGCACCAGCTGGCAGAGAGCCAGCAGGGGTTCGAGCAGCAGCTGGCCGGCTATCTGGCCGAGATCAGGCCCCTGCCTGCCGAGGCCCGTGCCAGCCAGCAGCCGGAGATCCTGGCACGCTGGTTCGAGCCCGGTCAGTGGCGACGGGTGGAGGCCCTCACCCGGCTCACCCTGGGCGAGCAGTAACCGGCATGAAAAAGGGGCCCGCAAGTGGGCCCCCATTCTTTGACGCTGCCGCCCTTACTGCGGCTTGTTGGCACCCGGCAGCGGCTGCCAGGTGAGACGAGTCACCCGGTTGCCCTGCACCTCGCAGGTGAGGCAGAGATCCTGCCACCCCTTCTCCTGGCGCAGGGAGACCTCTCCCTTGATGCCCTCTGCACTCCTCTTGAGTTTGGCCGGCTCGAAGGTCACCTTGTCACCTCCGGCGAGCGCCATCAGCTTGCCATTGCAGAGCCACTGGGCGAGCTCGGCCCCCTTGAGCTTGACGCCCCCCTTGTCAGCCTTCTCCTCGGCGGTGCTCGGTGCAAACAACCCGCCCAGCTCGGCCGCCCGTCTGGTCAGCCAGGCTTCCCGCTGCTGCATGCTCATCTTGCTGACAAACTCCGCAGGCTGCCCCTTGTCGTCCAGCCATTGGGTCAGCTTGCCACTGTCATCGAAGGCGAACTGAGCGGCGGGCTCCTTCACCCCGAACAGCTTGCCGCCCTTGAAGTAGTAACGGCTCTCCCCTTCCTGTTTGCCCTGCTCGTTCAGGATGGGCACGGCGATGATGACGGGCGTGCCGTCGACCCAGGCCTTGATGTCAACGCCATCGTGGCTGAACAAGCGGGTATCGAGGGCGCTGTCGGCCCCCTTCTCCATCAGGGTGAACTGCTCGGCCAGGGAGGCGGCGAATGAAGGCAGGGAGCAGAGTCCCAGTCCCAAGCCGAGGCTCAGGGCGATCGCGGTTGTGCGCATAAGTGTCCTGTGGTGGGCCCGAAGGCCGGATTAACTCTCTACCAGCCAGACCCTCAGTCCCTCCCGGTGAGCCTCGCTCAAAGGGATGGACTGCCGGGTCCGGTAGTCAAAATGGATCAGGGTCGTCTCGGCGGTCACCGCCAGCTCGCCGCCCTGCCAGGCTTCCTGCCAGAGCGTGAAGGAGCTGGTACCGATACGCCGCACGCCGGTCTTGATCGACACCATCTGGCCATACAACAGCTCCCGTTTGAATTGCACCGTGTAGCCCGCGATGATCAGATGCCAGTCATGCACATCCAGCTCAGGCGAGAAGAGGCGAAACAGGGGATCACGGGCCGATTCAAACCAGACCGCCGGCACCGTGTTGTTGATGTGGCCGAGGGCGTCCGTCTCTTGAAAACGGGGTTGGATCTGCATTTCCAGCATGGATGTCGACTCCTTGTCGTAGGACCGCGCACAGGCTAGCGCGCCAACCCGTCCGACTCAAGCGTCCCTGCCTGGGGGTGAGAGCCACCGCCGGTTTCCGGCTCCTGCGCCACCTGCTCGGGCTTTAACCAGGCGCAGCGAAAATCGAACCAGCCAAGGGCCGTCATGCGCACACCGTGCACGCCGACCCGGCTCTCCAGCTCCAGCCAGTGATGAAACAGCGGCACGAACCAGCTCTGGCGCTGCACCTCGGCCAGCAGGGCGCGGGGGCCGGGCTCTTCACCATGGGCGCGCCACTGCGTCAATCCCTGCCACAGGGCCTGCTGGCCGCCCCACACCCGGCGCAGCAAGGGGGTGCCCTGAAGCCAGGCGTAAGGGGCGAAGGCGTGCTCATGCTCCAGGTTGAGGGTGCCGAACCAGAGATCCACATCTTCATCCTCCCCGCTCACCCAGCGCCCGTAGTCCAGGGTACGCACCTCGAGCTGGATCCCCTGCTCTGCCAGCAGGCTGCTCATGGCGCTGGCGCACTCGTTGAACTCCAGATGCTGGTTGAAGCAGGCCAGTACCAGCCGCGCTGGCAGGCTGACCGGGCCGGGCTCGGGAAGAGGCAGGCTCTCGCGCCAGTGGGGCAGGAGACCCAGCGCGCTGGTCCAGCCCCGCTGCAGCTCGGGCGCCACCCGGGCCATCAGGGCGATGGGGTTGAGCAGCCGGGTCAGCCACTGGCGCAGGGCCGGGTCCTGCAGGGGGGCCGATCTGTCGTCCTGCAGCAGGAAGTAGCAACCGGATTCCAGTTCTGACTCCCCGCGCATGGAGCCAAGCTCCGGGGTGTCGCTGCCCAGCCTGACGTGGCTCTCCAGCCGCTCCGCCAGCTCCGGCAGCATCCAGATGTCGATCTCGTCGAGCAGGGCCCGGAGCCCGAAGTAGTCGTCAAATGCTTCGAGGCACAGGTGCAGGGGATCGTTGGCGCTCACCCGATAGGGGCCGGTGCCCACCGGCTGCAGGGCGAAATTCGCCTCCCCCTTGAGCTCCCGTGGCAGGATGGCCGCCACCGGCTCGGCCAGCAGGTGCGGCAGCAGAGGATCCGGGCTGTCGAGATGGATGTCCAGGGTGCGCGGCCAGCGGCTCTCCAGCCGTGCCAGATGGGCGAACAGCGGGCGATCCCGCAAGGCCTGCAGGCTCTCCATCACATCCTCCACCACCAGTTCGCGGCCATGGTGAAAACGCACCACGGGGCGCAGATAGAAGCGCCAGTGACAGGGGGCCAGACACTCCCAGTAGTGGGCGAGATCCCCCTCGATTTCCCCATTTTCCTCGTTTCGCCGGGTCAGACCGTTGAAGATCTGGCGGCTCAGGTGAATTTCGGAGCGACGCAAGGGCGCGGTGGGCAACAGACCGGGCAGGGGCCGGTAGTAGGGCACCCGCAGGATCTGGCGCCCCTCCCGGGTGGCCTGGCCGAGCTGCTCGATGAGCAGCGGGGTGAGCAGATCCAGGCGATCTTCGGCCAGCCGCACCGCCTGCGCCAGCTGGCCCTGACTCAGCAGATCCCGCAATCGGCGCCGGGTCAGGCTCTCCTGGTTGTCCAGCAGGGTGAGGCGGGAGCGCCGCCCCCGCCCTGCCTCCGCCGTCCAGCACAGCCAGCCCTGCCCTTCCATGCGGCGCAGCAGCAGGCGGGCGTTGCGCGGGGTGCAGCAGAGCAGGTCCGCCACCTCGGCGAGGCTGATTTCCCGCTCGTCGCAGCCAAGCTGCTGGGCGAGCCGTTGAAATTGCTGATAAAGGCGGCTAGTAGGCATAAAAGAGGAAATCCTGTCTCTGAAAGTCATCAGTTTTTACTTCCGTATTTTAGCTCAATACTGCTGGCGAACGTGAGAACCACTGCACAGGAGCACCATCATGAGCCACGCCAACCCCCTCAAACCGAACCGGATCCAGCAAACCCTTCGTCGCTACTTCCTGAGGATCCTGCCCCGCCCTCTGACGCTGGTCGAAGATCCCATGGTGCAGCTCAACCGCCTGATGCAGTGGGACATGCACCAGATAGACGACAGGGAGTATCGCCGCCGTCTCTGAGGTCGCCGTCACAGGCTCCATCCGGTCACCGCCATCCCCCGGCATTGCTTTGCCGGATTGGGTGGTTTACATCGGCGCTGGGCCTGATAGATTGGACGTCTATCCATCCATAATGGTGACATCCAACAAGGAGTGTGTGATGAAAGATGCGACCCTGGCCCTGCACCACGGCTTTGCCAACGACCCCACCACCAAGGCCGTTGCCGTGCCCATCTACCAGACGGTGGCCTACGAGTTCGAGAGCGCCCAGCACGGGGCGGACTTGTTCAATCTGGCGGTGCCGGGGAACATCTACACCCGCATCATGAACCCCACCAACGATGTGCTGGAGCAGCGGATGGCCGCGCTGGAAGGGGGCATCGCCGGCCTGGTGGTCTCGGCGGGCTCCGCCGCCATCACCTACGCCATCCAGGCGCTGACCGCCGCCGGTGACAACATCGTCTCCACCCCCCAACTCTATGGCGGCACCTACACCTTGTTCGCCCACATGCTGCCGAGCTTCGGGGTCGAGGTACGCTTCGCCAAGGATGACAGCGCCGAGGCCATCGCCGCCCTCATCGATGACAAAACCAAGGCGGTCTACTGCGAGAGCATCGGCAACCCGGCCGGCAACATCGTCGACATCGCCGCCCTGGCCAAGGCCGCCCACGCCCGCGGCGTGCCGCTCATCGTCGACAACACGGTCGCCACTCCGGTCTTGTGCAAACCCATCGAACACGGCGCCGACATCGTGGTGCACAGCCTGACCAAATATGTCGGCGGCCACGGCAACTCCCTGGGGGGCGTCATCGTCGACTCGGGCAAGTTCCCCTGGGCGGATCACGCCGAGCGCTTCCCCCAACTGACCCAACCCGAGCCTTCTTATCACGGGGTGGTCTACACCGAGGCCTTCGGCCCGGCGGCCTTCATCGGCCGGGTGCGCACCGTGCCGCTGCGCAATACCGGCGCGGCGCTGGCGCCCATGAACGCCTTCCTGCTGCTGCAGGGGCTGGAGACCCTGAGCCTGCGCATGGAGCGCCACGTGGACAACGCCCTGCGGGTCGCCCATCACCTCAGGCATCACCCCAAGGTGGCCTGGGTCAGCTACGCCGGTCTGCCGGGTCACCCCCACTACCCGCTGGCGGAGAAGTACATGGCCGGTCGCCCCTCGGCCATCCTCTCCTTCGGCCTGAAGGACGGCTACGAGGCGGGCGTGCGCTTCTACGATGCCCTCAAGATCTTCAAGCGGCTGGTCAACATCGGCGACGCCAAGTCCCTGGCCTGCCACCCCGCCTCCACCACCCATCGCCAGTTGAGCGAAGAGGAGCAGGCCAAGGCTGGAGTGAAACCTGAGATGATCCGGCTGTCGGTGGGGATCGAAGCCATCGAGGACATACTGGCGGATCTGGATCAGGCGCTGGAGGCCTGAGTCAATCGACGAAGGAGCGGGCACCACGCCCGCTCTTTTTCATCCATAAGTGAACCTGCTGCCGGGGCGCTGCGTATCACCGCCTTCCGTCACTGCGTCGAGGTTTTCATGATAGTCCTGCACCACCTGAACAAATCCCGCTCCCAGCGCATCATCTGGCTGCTTGAAGAGCTGGGCCTGCCCTACCAGATCAAGGCCTACCAGCGCGATGCCGCCACCTTTCTGGCGCCGCCCGAGCTCAAGGCCGTCCACCCCCTCGGCAAGTCGCCGGTCATCGAGTTTGACGGGCGGGTGCTGGCGGAATCCGGTGCCATCACAGAGTACCTGATCGCCCGCCACGCCCCGGACCGGCTGGCACCGGCCGCCGACAGCCCGGAGTATCCCGAATACCTGCAGTGGCTCCACTTCGCCGAGAGCTCCGGCATTCTGCCGCTGCTGCTCGACATGTTCGTGCGCAAGGATGGCAGCCCGATGCGCTTCCTGCCGGACTACGCCAAAGCCGAGTGCGCCAAGGTGCTGGGTTATCTCGATGAGGTGCTGGCAAACCGCCGTTACCTGGTGGCCGATCGCCTCACCGGCGCCGACATCCTGAACTCCTTCCTGGTGGATCTGCTGGCCCAGAGCGGCCAGCTGGCCCAGTTCCCCCACCTTGAGGCCTACTGGCAGCGACTCAACACTCATCCGGCACGCCAGAAGGCGGCGGCGCTGGAGCGCGAGCTGGACCGCAGCGCCGAATAAACGGCGGTGCCCCGGTGACACCCTGCAAAACGCCCCGATGATCGGGGCGTTCTCTTTTCCAGCCGTCAGCCAGATGATCAGAGTGCGTGAGAGAGGATCCTGGCCGCACTTATTGTCCAGATCGCCCCTTGGCCAAGGGCCTCAGGCCTAGAGGGCGTGAGAGAGGATCCGCGCTACCTTGTCGGGGTCGATGTCCTGCTGCTCCCCGAGGGCGGTCAGCCCGAAACGCTTGAGGTTGGAGCAGATACCGGGGATGCAGCCCTCGCTCAGGCCGTAGTCGGCAAGCCGGGTACCCACCCCCATCTGCTGGAAGAACTGCTCGGTGCGGATGATCGCCTCCTCGATGCGCAGCGCCTTGTCCTCCCGGCTGGAGTGCCACACCCGCTCGGCAAACTGGGCCAGCTTCTCCTGCTTCTGGGCCGCTTGCTCCCGCAGCAGGGAGGGCAGCACCACCGCCAGACTCTGGGCATGATCCAGCCCGTGCAGGGCGGTGAGCTGGTGACCGATGGCGTGGGTGGACCAGTCCTGGGGCACGCCGCGACCGATGAGGCCGTTGAGGGCCAGGCTGGCCGCCCACATCAGGTTGGCACGCACCTGGTAGTTGGTGGGCTCCGCCAGCGCCCGCGGACCGTTGTCCACCAGCACCTGCAGCAGCCCTTCCGCCAGCCGGTCCTGCACCTCTCCCCCCACCGGGAAGGTGAGGTACTGCTCGAGGATGTGGACGAAGGCATCCACCACGCCATTGCCCACCTGGCGCGGCGGCAGGCTGTAGGTGGTGGCGGGATCCAGCACCGCAAACACCGGTTGCACCAGCGGATTGTAGAAGGAGAGCTTGGCCTCCCCCCGGCTCACCACGGCGGCGGGGTTGCTCTCCGAACCGGTGGCCGGCAGGGTCAGCACACAGCCGAGCGGCAGCGCTGCCTTGATGGGGGCCTTGTCCCGCAGGATCTCCCAGGGATCGTCCCTCTCGAAGCAGGCCGCGGCGGCCACGAACTTGGTACCATCCACCACGGAACCGCCACCCACCGCCAGCAGGAAGTCGATGCGCTCGCGCTTGACCAGAGCCACCGCCTCCATCAGCTGATCGTACTGGGGGTTGGCGCCGATGCCGGGAAACTCCAGCCACTCCCGGCCCGCCAGCGCCTGGGTCAACTGCTCATAGACCCCGTTCTGCTTGATGCTGCCCCCCCCGTAGAGCACCAGCAGACGGCTGCCGGCCGGGATCAGCTCGGGCAGCCTGGCGATCTGGCCTTCACCAAAACAGATGCGGGTGGGATTGGCATATTGGAAGTTGTACACGGCAGAGCCCTCGGTTGATTGCATGCCGGGGAATTGTGCGCCTGCCGTGCCATCAGGTCAAAAACGGGAGCCTGTCGTCAAAAATACGATGCCAGCCTGCCGATGCCGGGCGCTCCTGCCCGGCTTTGCTATGGTGATAGCGGGCAGACGAGTTCGTCGCCCCCTCAAACCCCTCCCGGGGTCCCTTTCCCACTCACAGGGTCTCTATCATGAAACTGAAGCACGCCTGGATTGCGGGTGCCCTCACCCTCTGTGCCCCTCCCCTGCTCTATGCCGCAGAGGTCACCACCCATGTGGCCGTGGCCCCCGGACAAGCCAGTCTGGCCGAAGAACTGACGGCCAGGGCAACCGTCACCGCCATCGACCTGGCCACCCGCAAGGTCAGCCTGAAAAATGCCGAAGGGCAGACCCTGGATCTGATCGCCGGGGAGGAGGTGACCAACCTTCCCCAGCTCAAGGTGGGAGATGTCGTGGCCTTGAGATATCTGCAACTGCTGGACCTGACCCTGCTCAAGGGCACCGCCGGGGTGAGAAAACGGGTGGTGGAAGTAGAAGGGGGCAAGGCGGCCGCCGGAGAGAAACCCGCTGCCGGCGCCGGCATGCAGGTAACCATCTATGCCGACGTCATCGACGTGGACAAGGCGCACCAGACCATCCGGGTCAAGGGGGTCGACCATACCCTGACCCTCAAGGTGCAGGATCCGGCCCAGTTCGCCCTCATCGCCCAGGGGGACCAGATCAAGGCCGTGCAGACCACCGCCATCGCCATCGGCATCACCCCCCAGAGTCCCTGAGCCCTGACCACGGCCTGCCAGCCCCGTGGCAAGGGGGCAACCCCTTGCCTTTAACGCCAAAAGATTGCCGTTTGAATCACATCATGCCTGGGAGGCGGATTTGCCGGTGAGGCGATCCATGGCCTCCTTGAGCATGGCATCGCGCTGCGCGGCCAGGTCCTTGCTCTGCGTTTCGCGCTCCTCGGCAGAGAGCGTCTTGTCATCCGCTATCCCCTTGAGCTGACGCTCGAGATCGTCAAATTTTTTGCGATCAAAGCCCAGGGCCTTGTCCACCATCTGCTGCACCCGCGCATCCTTGACGCCACCGGTCAGGACTGTGTTCTTGCCGTTCCTGGCCAGATGCTCGTAGGTCAACGCCTGCTGCGCCTTGCCGGTCAGCACCTGACTGGAGAGGCTGACCTGCTGAGACCAGCCGCTCTGCTTGTCGTCGCTGTCGCTGAGGGTCGCCAGGGCACGGTTCTGGGACGCGCTCTGGGCGAGTTGATGACCATAGGGTTTGATATCCATGAAGGCTCCACGCTCACTGCCGGCCTCGCCGGCTCCGGGGATGGTTTCCCCGCCATGGGCCTAAGACAGCAAAATGCAGGCCAACTTGAGTACCCCCCTCTTTCGACGGTTCAGCACGGGGTCACAGCACGCCTCCTTCTGCACTCCATGACGAGTGCGACCAGACCCATCAAAAAAAGGCGCCCGAAGGCGCCTCTTGTGGACAGAAGTCGGCTCGTCATGACATCAGCGACGGCTGATGTGGAGCGGGCCGAAGGTCTGGGCCACCGGCATGATCTCGATGCTGTTGATGTTGACGTGGGCGGGCTGCTCGCTGATCCAGAGTACGGTATTGGCGATGTCTTCCGGCAGGATGGCCTGCACCCCCTGATAGACGGTGGCCGCCTTGGCGTCGTCACCGTGGAAGCGCACGTTGGAGAACTCGGTGCCGCCACACAGGCCGGGCTCCACGTTGGTGACACGCACCGCCGTGCCCGCCAGATCGGCACGCAGGTTGAGGCTGAACTGCTTCACGAACGCCTTGGTCGCGCCGTAGACGTTGCCGCCCGGATAGGGATAGGTCCCTGCGATGGAGCCGATATTGATGACGTGGCCGCAGTTGCGCGCCACCATGCCCGGCAGCAGCAACCGGGTGATCAGGGTCAGGCCGCTGATGTTGGTGGCGATCATCTGCTCCCAGTCCTCAAGGTCTGCCTTGTGGGCAGGCTCCAGCCCCAGTGCCAGGCCGGCGTTGTTGACCAGCAGGTCCACCTGTTGCCATTCGGTCGGCAGCCCCTCGATGGCGGCGCGGGTGGCGGCCTTGTCCTGGACATCGAACACCAGAGGCAGGAACTGCTCGCCCAGCTCCTCGGACAGGGCGGCCAGCCGTTCGCCGCGGCGCCCGGTGCCGATCACCCGGTGGCCAGCGCTCACCAGCAGGCGGCTGATGGCCTCACCAAAGCCGGACGAGGCGCCCGTTACCATTGCAATCATGTGAACCTCCATTGTTATTTGTCTTCTTGAAAAATCAGCACGTTATATGTCGCGTTTGCCCAGCTTTCGCCATGCGAACACCGCCAGATGCAGCAGGAAGAGACCCGAGCCCCCCAGCGCAAACAGCAGGCCGGTCAGGGCGTTGACCGAGGTATCGGCGCCGCACCACCACCAGACCAGCCAGCCGACGATCCCGATGAGAAAGGTCTGGGCGGCGCAGACCGGGCAGCGCCCGAGCTTGGCCCTGATGGCCGTAGCCAGGCAATCTTCGCAACTCATGATGGCTCCTGCCGCTCATTGCCCAGCGCCAGCACCAGGCGGTGGGCATGCTGGCCGGGCCCGTAATAATCGGGCAGCCGTACCCCGGGGCGAAACCCCAGCCCCTGATAGAGGGTCCTGGCTTCTGGGTTGGCGTCGGCGACCTCGAGGCGAATCGCCCCCCAGCCGGCCTCGCGCCCTTCCCGGATCACCTGCTCCAGCAGGCGGCGTGCCCACCCCTGACGGCGGACGGTCCAGCGGATGGCGAGGGTCTGGATGATGAGACGATCCCAGCCTTTGTGCTCCAGCACGCTCACATAGCCCATCACCTGCGCCTTCTCGTCTTGCAGCAGCAGGGTGCGCCCCTTGGCCTGATTGAGCAGATAGTGCCAGCGGCTGCGGCCGAAGGCGACCTCGGGGGGAAAACAGTAGCGTTCCAGCTTCACGATGGCGCCCAAATCATCGGCTCGGGCGGCGCGCACGGTCAACACGGGGAGTCCTTGTTCGGTTATTTATCCTCAGCACCAGAAATGCGACTTGTATCACAAGTTACCAAGGCAGAATATTAGGCACTGTAACCTCTTGTTTCCCCTCGCGCCATTGTCGTGCTTGTCGGTGCATCGAAGCCCACTGGGGATCCTGCCGTTTCTGGCAGTCCTTTCTGTGGAGCCTGAAAATATGAGTACCTATGTCATCGTCGAGGAGCCGGGCGACTGGCCCTGCCATGCCGACTATCTGCTGACCGCCCGCACCTACCTGCAACACGGTCTGCCCACCACAGGGGGGCGTCCGCGCATCATCAACCTCTGCCGCAGCCTGGAACACCTGGGGGCCGGTTATTACTGCTCCCTGCTGGCCCAGGCCCGCGGCCACCACTGCCTGCCGGGATTGCAGGCCATCAGCCGGCTGCAACCCCAGCAGCCCCCCGCCAAACTGTGGCGCAAATTGCAGGGCTGGCTGGCCCAGCAGAGCGAAGACAGGATCCGGGTGCGCGCCATCTTCGGCCAGTGCGAACAGAGCGAGCTGGCGGGACTCGCCCGCTATTACTACGGCCTGAGCCAGTTGCCGCTGCAGGAGCTGACCCTCAAGCGCGGTCGCCACGGCTGGTCGGTGCGCCAGCAGGAGAGCCTGTCACCGCTGGCGCTGAGCCCGAGCGAGAAGGCGCTGATGGTGCAGCACGCCCAGGCGCTGGTGGGCACGGGGGACGAGGAGCAGACGGCACCACGCTACCAGCTCGCCATCCTGGTCGACCCCAACGACGGCCGCGCCAGCAGCGATGCCCTGGCGCTGGAGCGTTTCATCAAGGCGGCCGCTGCCCAGGGGATCCAGGCCGAGATCCTGCCTCCCTCGGCCATCGAACGGTTGCCGGAGTTCGACACCCTCTGGCTGCGCGCCGAGACCGCGGTCGGCCACTACACCTTCGAGTTTGCCCGCCGTGCCGAGCAGCTCAAGATGCCGGTCATCGACAGCTCCCGTGCCATCCTCGCCTGCAGCAACAAGCTCTATCTCTACGAGCTGATGGTGCGCAGCGGCGTGCCCATGCCCCCCACCACCGTCGTGACCCGCCGCGGCCGCCAGCATGTGGACGAACTGGTGCAGCGCCTCGGTCTGCCACTGATGGTGAAAATCCCCGACGGCGCCCAGGGGCGCGACCTCGCCATGGCCGGCGATGACATCCAGCTCGCCCGCCTGCTGGATGAGGGGCTGGCCCGCTCCGCCCTGCTGCTGGTCCAGAGCCGGATCCCTGCCGAGTTCGACTGGCGCATCGGCTTTCTCGACGGCTCGCCGCTGTTCGCCTGCCGCCGTTACCGACCCGAACCCGGCAACCGCATCCGTCGCCGCAAACACCCCCTCGACATGAGCCGCATCGAGGCGCTGCCCCTCAGCGACGTGCCGGAGCGGGTGCTGCAAACCGCCCGCCGCGCCGTGCACCAGCTCGGCAACGGCCTGTTCGGGGTGGATCTGCGCCAGCAGGGTCAGGGCTGCGTGTTGCTGGAAATCATCGACAACCCCTGGATACGTGGCGATATTGAAGACAGGGAGGCAAAGGACCTCTACGAGCGCCTCGCCCGGGCCTTCCGCCAGCGGCTGGAGAACCGGGGGCAGAGCGCGACAGGATAACAAGCATCGCGAGCAGAGGTGGATATGATGACAATGCAGTGGTGGGACATCGCGCCCCTTGGCTGGGAGAACATCCTGGTCTGTCTGGTGTGTGGCACCCTGGTGGGGCTGGAGCGGCAGCTTCGCGGCAAGCCGGTGGGGATCCGCACCTCTTCCCTCATCGTGCTCGGCACCTACTGTTTTCTCGCCATCGGCGCCGCCGTCAGTCCTCAGGGCGCCGATCAGGCGCGGGTGCTGGGTCAGCTCATCACCGGGGTCGGCTTTCTCGGGGCCGGGGTCATGATGACCCGGGATGGTCAGGTGCTGGGGGTGACCTCCGCCGCCGCCATCTGGATGCTGGCCGCCCTCGGCGCCCTCATCGGCATGGACATGCTGCATCAGGCGCTGCTGCTCACCGGCGTCACCCTCTCCATCCTGGTGGGGGTGGACTACTTGGAAGCCAGCTTCAAGAGCCTGCGCCGCGGGGTGCACAATCGGCTGGAACACTGGCGCCACGGGGCCGAGCCCTCGGTCTCTTCCCGCCGGGACGATCTGGGCAGCGGCATCGAGAAGTAAGCCGCCACCATGAAAAAGGGCTCCACTATGGAGCCCTTTCTGTTGTCTGCCTCCCTCAGCGCACCAGCAGGAAGCGGCCGGTGAGGGGCGGCAAGTCCACCGTCACGCTGCTGCCACCGATGGCCAGGTTCTCGCCGCTCTGCAGATCCACCAGGGCGCTGCCGCTGCGCAGCTTGCCGACCGGCACGGCGTAGCTCTGAGGCGTGGTGGAGACATTGAGCAGGTAGACTACTTGCTCGCCCGCCGTCTGCTTGATGTCGCCATAGACGCTCCCCTCGGCCACCAGCTTGACCCGCTCCCCCTGATAGAGGGCGGGGTGGGCGGCGCGCAGGGCCAGCAGAGCGCTCAGCCACTGCTTGAGCTCGGCCTGCTCGCTGCTCGGCACGAAGCCGGTGACACCGGGGACCTTGCCATCGCTGCGGGCCACGTGATCATCGCAGAGCCCCTGGGCCGCACAGTCGCCCCCCACCTGACTGGCAAAGCCAGGCACCTCGTCGCCAAACTCCTCGCCATAGTAGAAGGTAATGGGACCGGAGCGGGCGGCCATGAAGCTGAAGGCCGCCTTGTGGCGCTGCCAGTAGTCCGCCCCATTGAAGTTGCCCCGCTCCAGCAGATCGCCGAAGCGCACCAGATCGTGGTTGCCCAGCATCAGGTTGGGCATGGCATGGTCCGGGTAGTTCTCCACCTTGTTCCAGCTGGCGTCGAGCACGCTGGCCCCCTGCCCGCCCTTGCCGGACTCTTCCACCGCCAGCGCCTGTACCAGGCCGTAGCGCAGGGGGAAGTCGAACGCCGAAGAGAGCGCCGGGTTGTCGCTCGGGCCATAGGCCTGGGCGCGGATCTCGTCGGCGCCCTTCCACACTTCCCCCACCATGTAGCCGAGGGTGCCCCACTGCTGGCCGGCGGCCTTGCGCGCCGCGCTGGCCTGGGCCACCTCGCTGCGAATGGCGCGCCAGTCATCCAGCCCCAACTGATAAGCCTGATCGAGGCGCCAGCCGTCGATGCCGTACTGCTCGACCCAGTAACGGGCCACCTCCTTGAAGTAGGCCAGACTCTCGGGCTGGCCGTAATCCACCAGCTGACCCGGGTAGCCTGCGCCGCCGCTCTTGAGGGCTGGCAGCCGCCCCTCTGGTGAAGGCTTGCTCACCCCCACCTTGTTGACGTGGCCGAACACCCCGTCGAGGAAGACATAGAGCCCGCGCTGGTGCGCCCCGTCCACCAGTTTTTTAAGCTGGGCGTTGCTGCCGAAGTTGGGATCCACGTTGAAGAAGTCACAGGCGAAGTAGCCGGTGGCATCCAGCCGGTCGTCCCCGGCCTGGCCGGCGCAGGAGTCAAACACCGGCGTGAGCCAGATGGCGTTGACGTTGAGGCTCTTGATGTGGTCGAGGCTGTCGATGATCCCCTGCAGATCGCCGTTGTGCCGGGAGGGGCCGTAACCGACGCCGTAGTTGGCGCTGCCATCGCCGTCGACGAAGGACTCCACCATCACCTGGTAGGTGCGCAGGTTGCAGGCTGGCTGATCATTGCCGTAGCAGGCGCGGCTGGCCGACGCGGGGGGCGGATTGACCACCGGGGGCTGGGGGTCACTGCTGCCACCGCCTCCCCCGCTGCCGCAAGCCGTCAGTAACAGGGCGGCCCCGATGAGGCCGCCACGACGCAACGTTCCTTGTTTCATTGTTATGTTCCCGCTGTGGTGGATGGGCGCCCAAAGCGCCGCACTGGGGTCATAATAACGACCTGACCGACGCGGGTCTGTGACTGAAAACGTTACCTGACTCAACGAGTTAGCATGTCAGAAGCGATGCATGTTGCGATCGGGGAAGGCGGCGCGCTCGTCGATGGGCAGGATCAGGTGGTAGACCTCGTGGGCCGCCAGGGTGAAGCCCGAGGGCCACGCCAGTTGATGGCGATCATCGATGAAGACACGGGCGAAGCGACGCTCGGTCTCCATGGCCGCAAACAGCGGCTGGCCGCGCCAGGGGGTGAGATCCAGCACGCCTGTGGTGCCGTCGGAGAGCACCACGAACAGAGACCAGCCCTGCATATATTCCACATCGATGAAGACCGGCATCCCTTCGGCTCCGATTGAGAAATCCGGCGCCATTATAGGCACGACCATTGTCTTGATGTGCCAGCAGGATCACAGTTTCCCCAGCGTTTTATGCTCTCTTCGAACCCTGCATCCCGTCACAAAAAAATCATAAAACGTGCCAGCTTCTCCATTTATACCTCCCCCCCATGCAACCTTTGCCAGGCGCCACTGTCATACTCCTGCACCATAACAACAATGCGTCCGGGGACTGGGCGCAAACAGGTTTGCAGGAACAATATGACCACCATCAGACAATGGCTGGGACCGGTTTGGCCCATCGCCGTCTTTGCATTGATCGCGCTCATCTCCCTGACCGTCAGCCGCCTTGGCCTGGGGCTCTGGCAACTGGAACGGGTGGATGCCGTCTCTGGCTGGCAGGAGATGCTGCTGCAAGGCATTCGGGTCGACGTCGCCACCCTCTGCTGGGTCTGGGGCGTACCCGCCGTCTTGACCCAGTTGCTGGCCGGACCCCACGCGCCGGGGCGGCTCTGGATGCAGCTTATCCGGATCTGGCTCACCCTGGGGCTCTGGCTGATGCTCTTTCTCGAGATCTCCACTCCCGCCTTCGTCACCGAATACGGGGTGCGCCCCAACCGTCTCTATGTGGAGTACCTCATCTATCCGAAGGAGGTGCTCTCCATGCTGTGGGCTGGCCGCAAGGGCGAGCTGCTGCTGGCCGTGATCTTCAGCGGCGCCGTGCTGGGCGGTGGCTGGTGGCTGAGCGGCCGCCTGGTGCGTGACCTAAGCTTTCCCCGCTGGTACTGGCGCCCCGCCTTCGCCCTGCTGATCCTCGCCGTCGGCTTCCTCGGCGCCCGCTCCAGTCTCGGCCATCGAGCCCTGAATCCGGCCATGGTGGCCTTTGCCGACGATCCCCTGGTCAACGCCCTCACCGTCAACTCCGCCTACTCCCTCTTCTTTGCCATCAAGCAGATGGGGGCCGAGGAGGACGCCAGCCAGTTTTACGGCAAGATGGCTGACCATCAGGTACTCGACATAGTCCGCGAGGAGAGCGGTCGTCCTCTCGGCGATTTCACCTCTGCCGATCTGCCGAGCCAGACTTTCAACACGGCCAGCTACCAGGGCAAGCCCAAAAACCTGGTGATCCTGCTGCAGGAGAGCCTAGGGGCCCAGTTCGTCGGCTCCCTCGGCGGCCTGCCGCTAACCCCGAACATCGATGCCTTGTCGAAAGAGGGTTGGGCGTTCGAGCAGCTCTACGCCACCGGTACCCGTTCGGTACGCGGCATCGAGGCGGTGCTCACCGGCTTCACGCCGACCCCGGCCCAGGCCGTGGTCAAGCTCGGCAAGAGCCAGACCAACTTCTTCACCATCGCCGACCTGCTCAAGCAGCGAGGCTATGACACCAGCTTCATCTATGGCGGCGAGAGCCACTTCGACAACATGCGCAGCTTCTTCCTCGGCAATGGCTTCACCACCATCGTCGAGCAGAAGGACTTCAAGAACCCGGTGTTCGAGGGATCCTGGGGCGCCTCGGATGAAGATCTGATGGCCAAGGCCAACGAGACCTTCGTGGCGCTGCACAAGGAGGGTAAACCCTTCTTCAGCCTGGTGTTCAGCTCCAGCAACCACGATCCCTTCGAGTTCCCCGACAACCGCATCGCCCTGTACGAGCAGCCCAAGCAGACCCGCAACAACGCCGCCAAGTACGCGGACTACGCCGTCGGCGAGTTCTTCAAGAAGGCCAGGGCATCGGACTACTGGAAGGACACCCTGTTCCTGGTCATCGCCGATCACGACAGCCGGGTCGGGGGAGCCAGCCTGGTGCCCATCCCCCGCTTCCACATCCCGGGGGTCATCCTGGGGGACGGCATAGCACCGAGAAAGGACCCCCGCATCGTCAGCCAGATCGACATGGCCCCGACCCTGCTCTCCCTCATGGGCATCAGTGCCGACTACCCCATGCTGGGCAAGGATCTCACCCGCATGCCCGCCGACTGGCCTGGACGCGCCATCATGCAGTACGACAAGAACTTCGCCCTGATGCGTGGCAGGGATGTGGTGATCCAGCAGCCCGAGCGGGCGCCGGAAGGCTTCATCTACGAGGATGCGACCGAAACGCTCACCCCGGCGCAGCAGCCGGACACCATGAAGGATACCGCCCTGGGGCTGGTCCTGTGGGGCAGCCTGGCCTATCAGCAGGGGCTCTACCGGACGGCGCAGGACAGCCGGCTGGCTCTCAACTGAGGAATCGCCCACAAAAAAACCGCCCTCGGGCGGTTTTTTCTTGCGGCTAGCCCCGTCAGGGGTGGGGGAAGCAGGGGAGCGAGCGGCTGAACCTGTGCTCGAACACCAGGGAGGTCTCGAGGTGCACCACCTCTTCCCGGGAGGTGAAGTGATCGAAGACGAAATTGCGCAGGTGTTCGGTATCGGAGACGCACAGGTGCACCAGGAAATCATCCTTGCCGCCCATGTGGAACAGGCTGATCACCTCGGGCAGGGCCAGGATGGCGTCGCGAAACGCATCGATGATCTGGCGGCTGTGACGGGCCAGTTGCAGGGAGACCATGGCCTGGATGTGACCGCCCAGGGCCTGGTAATCCACCTCGCAGTGCGCCCCCTTGAGCACGCCATCCTGCTGCAGCTTGCGCACCCGCTCCAGACAGGTGGACGGCGCCACCCCGACCAAGGCCGCCAAATCCTTGTTGGTCATGCCCGCATCGCGAAACAGATGGGCCAGGATGTCCAAGTCCAGTTGATCCAGGTTTCTCATCTTTACTCCTTGCATCGCTCGATTTTTTTAGACTCTGCCCGTAAACCGGGCCGAACACAACGCAGATTGACATCGCCTCCGGCCCCTCTATGCTGTGCCGCACCCGCAGGATGCCGATCCCGTTGACCCCGACCACCACGAGGAACCCCATGCTCAGTGCCCATCCCTTCTGGAGCCTGGACGTTCCACGGCTCGACGGCCAGCTCCTGCTCACCCCCTGCCCCGGCAGCCAGCAGGTCCCCATGGCCGACGCCCTTGCCCAGTTGCAGTTGGCCGGTGCCGGCGGGGTGCTGACCCTGATGACGGTGGAGGAGCTGGCCCTGTGCGGGTCCCTCTCTCTCGGGCAGCTGGTGCAGGCCAGAGGCATGAGCTGGTTCCATCTGCCCATTGCGGATGACGAGGCACCGGATGCCGCCTTCGAACAGGCCTGGCCCGGGGTGCAACCCCGACTGCTCGCCCTGCTACGCGAGGGACGGCACCTTGCCATTCACTGTCACGGCGGAAGCGGGCGTACCGGGCTGGCGGCCGCCCTGCTGCTGATGACCCAGGGGCTGCCCCAGCAGGAGGCCATGACCCTCATCCGGGCCAGACGGCCACGTGCCTTCACCCTGGCCTGCCACCGTCACTGGCTCGATACCCGTGGGCGGCGGCTGGCCGGAGCGGACTGATGGGCTCTATCCCTTGGGCTGCTGGTAGGTAAAGACCTTGCCGATGTCTTCCACCTTGTAGCTGGTCAACTGGTAGACGTAATAGTTGAGCCAGTTGGAAAACAGCAGGTGACCGTGGCTTCGCCAGGTGGCGCGCGGGGTCTGGCTTGGGTCGTTGTTCGGGTAATAGTTGACCGGAATGACGGGGGTGAGCCCGGCCGCCAGATCCCGCCGGTATTCCCCATCCAGGGTCAGGGCGTCATATTCCGGATGGCCGGTGACGAACACCTGGCGACAATCCTTGGTGGCGGCCAGATAGACGCCCGCCTCTTCCGACTCGGCGAAGATCTGCAGATCGGTGTGGGCGCGGATGAGATCCCCGTCGAAGGCCGCATAGCGGGAGTGGGGCGCCACGAATTCGTCATCGAAGCCGCGCAGCAGCGCCTCGTGCTCGTCGAGGCGGTGGTGGCGATAGACCCCGGAGAGCTTCTCGCCGTGGGTCTGTTTCTCCATGCCGTACAAGGCTTTCAGCGCCGCCTGCACCGCCCAGCAGAGGAAGAGGGTGGAGGTGACATGCTGATGGGACCACTCGATGATCTCGACGATGCGGGGCCAATAGACCACCTCCTCGAACTCCACCAGCCCGAGCGGCGCCCCCGTGATGATCATGCCGTCGTAGTTGTTGCCTCTCACCTGCTCGAAGTCGTGATAGAAGTTCTCCAGGTGCGCCTGGGGCGTGTTTTTCGACTCCCGATCGTCGATGCGCAACAGATCCACGTCCACCTGCAAGGGCGAGTTGGAGAGCATCCGCATCAGCTGGATCTCGGTTTCTATCTTCTTGGGCATCAGATTGAGGATGAGCACCCGCAGCGGGCGGATGTTCTGGGTGACGGCCCGGGATTCCGTCATCACGAAGATGTTCTCCTGCCCCAGCACTTCGGCGGCGGGCAACTGGTCCGGGATCTTGATCGGCATGCTGACTCCCTGTACTGCATCGGTAAATATGTCTGGACATCTAGAAGCCTATAATAAAGCGCTCCCGCTGTCATCAGATACCTTTTGTATTCACCCCGCCCTTTGACTAGCATACGGCTCAGTGTGTCCCTCGTGCCCAACCCCATGACAGGAATCAAGATCTCCGTAGAACGGCTGCAAGTCGGCAATTATGTCTCCCTGCCTTTGGGATGGCGTGAGCACCCGTTTCTGTTCTCCAGCTTCAAGCTCAAGAGCGAGGAGGAGATCGAGCTCATTCGTCGCCTTGGCCTCAAGCTGGTGACCATCATTCCCGACAAGAGCGATGCGCCGCCCAAACCGCTGAACCAGATCCAGGCCCAGCCGGTAGAGGCGCCGGATACCTCCCAGCGTCAGGCCGAGATGCAGCTGGAGAAGGAGCGCCGCATCGAGCAGCTGCAGCAGTATCGCCGCGATCTGCAGCAGTGCGAGAAGCAGTTCCAGCAGTCGCTGGCCCAGGTGCGCAACGTGATGAGCAAGATCCAGTCCCGCCCCCTCAATGCCATCGGCGAGGCGCAGGAGCTGATCAACGCCATGACCGAGCAGCTGCTGTCGGTGGACGAGATGGTGCTGCACCTGGTCTCCGACAGCGAGGACGGCAACAACCTCTACTTCCACTCCCTCAACGTCAGCGTGCTCAGCATGCTGCTGGCCAAGGAGTGCAACATGTCGGCCGACGAGATCCGCCAGGTCGGCATAGGAGCCCTGTTCCACGACATCGGCAAGCTGAAGATCCCGAGCCAGATCCTGCGCAAGACCGAGCCGCTCACCAAGCCGGAGCAGAACCTGATGGCCCAGCACCCGCGCTACGGGCTGGATCTGCTCAATCTGGCCAAGGACTTCCCGGCCGAGGCGAAGGGAATCGTGCTGCACCACCACGAATACCTGGACGGCAGCGGGCCGGAGGGGCTCAAGAAGGGGCAGCTCGATCCGCTCACCCAGATTGTGTCGCTGATCAACGAGTACGATAACCTCTGCCACATGCAGGCCAAGGTACCCTACTCGGCCCTGAGCGGCCTCTACAAGCAGCGCAAGGCCCAGTTCAACCCGGACTACCTCGGCATGCTGATCCGGCTGATGGGGATCTACCCGCCCGGCAGCGTGGTGCAGCTCTCCAACGGCCAGGTGGGGCTGGTGATGTCGGTCAACGCCTCCCGCCTGCTCTACCCCTCGGTGCTGGTGTACGATCCGCGCATCCCGCGCCAGGAGGCGGCCATCATCGACCTCGACGCGGCCGAGCTCTCCATCGCCAAGGTGATCCATCCCAAACGGCTGCCGCCGGCGGTGTTTGAGTACCTCAACCCGCGCACCCGCATCAGCTACTACTTCGAACACACCAAGCCCTGATCGACCCGGCCACCCAGGTGGCCCCCCCAGCCCAGCCGTCAGCCCCGAGGAGCCCGCCATGCGCATCGAAATCATCAGCACCGGAGACGAGATAGTGACGGGTCTGGTGGTGGACACCAACGCCGCCTGGCTGAGCGCCCTGTTGCTGGAGCAGGGCTGGCAGGTGCGCCGCCGCGTCACCGTGGGGGACAACCTCAAGGACTTGAAGGCCGTGCTGGCAGAGAGCGCCAGCCGCGCCGAGGTGGTACTGGTGTGCGGCGGGCTCGGCCCCACCGCCGATGATCTCACCGCCCAGGCGGCAGCCGAAGCCTTCGACCAGCCGCTCACCCTGTTCCCGGACTGGCTCGCCACCATCGAAGCGCGTTACGCCAACCGCGGCAGGCCCATGCCCGCCAGCAACGCCAAGCAGGCCTGGCTGCCGCAGGGGTGCGAGATCCTCGACAACCCGGTCGGCACCGCCTGCGGCTTTGTGGTCACCCACACAGGCCACCAGGGCCCAAGCCGGCTCTTCTTCACCCCGGGCGTGCCGTTCGAATTCAAGCAGATGGTGCGCGAGCAGATCATGCCGCGCCTCAAGGCGCTGGCTGGCGAGCAGACCGACACCGAACTGCGCCGTTTTTATACCTTCGGCGTCTCGGAGTCAGCCCTCAGCGACATGTTGGATGCCGCGCCCTGGCCCGCCGGCATCGAGCTCGGCTACCGCTCCTCCATGCCGCTCATCGAGCTGAAGCTTATTGGCCACGGCGCCAGCACGGCGGACATGGACGCCGCCGAGGCGCGGCTGCTCGCGGCCATCGAGCCCTGGCTGGTAGGACGGGGCGATGAGGAGCCGGCGCAGCAGATCCTGGATCTGCTGGGGGAGCGGTCGCTGCACTTGCAGGAAGGGGAGAGCCGGGGCGCCCTGCTGGCCATGTGCCATTCCCACCCCGGGCTGGAGGCGCACTTCAGCCACAGCCTCCCCGCCGACCTGATGCAGCTGGCAGTGCCCGCCGCCCCCCTGAGCCTCACCATAGGCCGTGCCGGGCCGGACGGCGTGCCCCTGCTGCTGTGCGCCGACGGGCGGCAGTTTGGCCAGACCCTCAAGGTCAGCCACCCGGATCCCGAGAGCGGGCACCGGATCCTCGCCTTCGCCGCCCTCGACATGCTGCGCCGCCACCTGCTGGGGCTGCCGGTGCTCGCCGACTACCTCACCCTGACCCGAACGGCCAGGTACCAGGAGGGCGCCCGGGACTAGAAGTGAGCCAAGCCTGCACCGCCATGGACCCAGTACCCGGCGAGCGCCAGGGTCAGCAGGCAGAAGGCCCTCTCGTAACCCCCGCCGCTCTTGAGGGGCAGGCCGGGCAGGCGAAAGCGCCGACGCCAGGGCCAGAGCAGGGGAATGCCCATGGGGGTGAGCCAGTCCCCCAGCAGATGGCTGAGATAGCCCACGATGAGGGCATCCTTCACCGCCCCCGACAGCAACCAGGGGGCTTCCACCTGGGCCAGCCCCCAGACCCCCATCCCCACCGCCAGCAGGCTGTGGGTGAAGCCGCGATGGCCGAACAGCCGGGAGAGCGGCCCCGAGATCCAGGGCAGTTGCCGCCCGAGCAGGGAGCGGGGGTGATCGAGATCCGGCAGCAGGGCGCTCGCCAGGGCCATGGGAACGATATGCCACAGGCTGGCATCGGCCAGGGCCGGAGTCAGTTCAACCTTGTGGGCAAGCAGGACGCAGGTGACGGAAAACAGCAGGTGGCCTTGGGCGGTCATGGGGCTCGTTCGGTTGGACAGAAAAAGGGGCTGATCGATGGCGCCAGGGTCCTCGCCCTGAGGCGGCAGCAGATTAAAATCCTTCTCTTCCTGCCTGGCAAGGTGATTTGCATCGCCTCCCTCAACGTGATGGACACTCTGGATAGCGAAAGCATAAAACATCAGCATATTGCGCTAAAAAACTGCAATGGAACCCACGACATGGCCGGCTCTGCCCCTCTCCCGTCAGCCGATATTTCCTCAACCCGGCTCACCCATTTGCATTCAGATCGTTGACCCGGAAGGAAAAATACCCGAATACTGCGCGTTGGATCCGCCCCGGCGGCATTGGATGCCGGCAAGGAGAGGCCCCGGCATGGGGCAAACCGGACAGGGACAACGAAGGAGGGCCCGGTGTTAAGCAAAGCGTGGTTTCAGCTGTCGGCCGACATGAGCTATGTCTGCCTGCGCATCACCCCGGGCCTCACCGAGCCCATCCAGGAAAGCGACGTCCTGGCCCTGCTGCGACTCTCCAACTGTCGGCGCTACGAACCCCTCGGCGAGGGGATCCGCGAAGCCGTCACCCTGCTCAACGCCCTCATCGCAGAGCCGGATGCCCCCGCGCATCCGCCAGTCCCCATTGCCCGGCGCCAGGATGCCAGGCTGCTCATCCAGGTGGACAAGGACCAGATGAGCGCCAGGGCGCAGATCACCGCGGACTGGGGTGGCCAGCCCCTGACCCTGGCCCAGTTGCAGGAGGCCCTGGCGGCCAGCACGGTCAAGCAGGGGGTGAGCGAGCGGCTGCTTGCCGCCGCCATCCAGGCAGCGGGTGAGGCGGCACCCGGTGTCCAGCTCAATCCCGTCATCGCCCTCGGCAAGGCCGCCAGGCACGGCCTGGATACCCGCCTGGAGCGGCTGGTGGAGACCGCAGCCGAGCGGATCCTAAAACCCCAGGAGCGGGATCACGGCAAGGTGGACATGCGCGACCTCGGTACCCTGCTCACCGTCAAGGCGGGGGCGTTGCTGATGCGCAGGCACCCCGCCACCCAGGGCATCGACGGCTTCACCGTGACGGGCCAGACCCTGACCGCCCGCCACGGCAAGGAGAGCGCCATGACGCCGGGTGATGGCACCTGCCTCTCCCCCGAGGATCCGGACCTGCTGCTGGCGACCCGCCCGGGGCTCCCCTGTCAGGAGCGTGCCGGGATGCGGGTCGACGAGGTACTCAACGTCAAGCAGGTCGACATCCGCCACGGCCACGTCGAGTTCGAGGGATCCCTGTTGGTCACCGGGGACGTCATGCCCGGCATGCGCGTCAAGACCAGCGGGGACGTGGTGATCGGCGGCTTCGTCGAGGGCGGCTACATCGAATCCGGCGGCACCATCACGGTGCGCAACGGCATCATAGGGCGCAAGCTGGCGGACGACGAATACCTCTGCCACCTCAACGCCGGGGGGGAGATCCACGCCAGCTATGCCCAGTACGCCAGGCTGGAGGCCGATGGCGACATCCATATCCTGAGCCAGCTCAGTCACTGCTATTGCCGCAGCGGCCAGGATCTCAAGGTGGGGGACAGCGCCATGCGCAAGGGGCACCTCATCGGCGGCATCAACATCGCCAACCGGCTCATCATGGCACCGGTGCTCGGAGCCTCGGCGGCCAATCGGACCCGGTTGCAGATCCTCGGTGGCTATTTCAGCCAGAAGGAACAGGAGCTGGCGCTGCGCCAGCGCAAACAGACCTGCGCCGAGCAGATAGACAAGCTGCAGGATCTCATCCTGCGGCTGCTGCAACTGCCCCGTGACAAGCGCAATCCCGAGACCCTGCAGAAGATCAAGGCGCTGCGCACCCGCCAGTTCGACGAGAGCAAGAGCCTGGACGAGCAGCTCGCCGAGGCGCAGCGGGAGCTGCAGGCGCTCATGGCCAACATGGACATCATCGCCACCCAGCGCCTCTTCCCCGGCGTCGAGGTGGAGATGGCCCATCACCACAACAGGGTCGACATCGAGCACGGCCCCATCCACTTCGCCATCCGGGAAGATCAGCTGCAACTGACCCCCTACCAGGGCCAGCGCTGAGGGGCAACGTGCCCCCGCTTCGGCAGGCGGCGTGATCCCGGCGGCGATTTTCGCTACACTCGGCCTCCCCATGGCCCCATCGGGCGGGCCGGCCAGACTCAGGTAGTGAGAAGATGTACAAGCTGATCGCATTGGATATGGATGGCACCCTGCTGACCCCAGAGGGCCGAATCTCCCCCCGCACCCAGGCCGCCATCGCGGCAGCCCGCGCCAGGGGCGTGACCGTGGTGCTGGCCTCCGGCCGCCCGCTGGAAGGCATGACCGCCGCCCTGACCGAGCTGGGCCTCACCGGCCAGGATGACTACGTCATCTGCTACAACGGCGCCCTGGTGCAGCAGGTGTCCGAGCAACGCATCATCCGCAGCCAGTTGCTGACCGGCAGCGATGCCCGTGCCATCGCCCACCTGGCCTGTGAGCTGGGGGTGAACATCCACGGCTTCTCCGTCCGCCAGGGGCTCATCAGCCCCAGGATCAGCCCCTACACCGAGCACGAATCCCGCCTCATCGGTCAACCCATCAACCTGGTGGACTTCGCCACCCTGCCCGACGACGAGCAGATCATGAAGGTGATGATGATTGACCCCGAGCCCCTGCTCTCCCGTGCCATCGCCCAGCTGCCCGCCGAACTCCACGAGCGCTATACCGTGGTGCGCAGCGCACCCTATTTCCTCGAGTTCATGAACAAGCGCAGCAACAAGGGCACCGGCGTCGCCGCCCTGGCCGAGCACCTGGGGCTGGATGCCTCCCAGGTGATCGCGGTGGGAGATGCGGGCAACGATCACCACATGATCGCCTACGCCGGACTCGGGGTCGCCATGGGCAACGCCACCGACGAGATCAAGGCGCTGGCACAGCACACCACGGGGCGCAACGATGAAGACGGGGTCGCCCAGGTGATCGAACGTTTCATCCTGAACGCCTGAGTCGACAAGGGGCCCTGTGGGCCCCTTCTGCTATCCGGCCGCCCGGCCAGATGTTTAATATATCCACCATCAAATCTCTCTCCGCACCATGTATCCCCCCTCAAGCCCCTTTAAATGGGACTCATAGCCGTATCCCGGCATCAACGGTTAACATAATCGCATCATTTTGTTTGACATATTGAACGGCCTTGGCAGACTGGAGGCAGGATCCAGGCTGTCGTTGCCAAGGCTGACCGACGATTCTGGCACGCTGGCGCGACCCTGATCCCACGACCATGCCTTGAGGCATGCCCTTGCGAGCCGAGGCGGCAAGGGCCTTCCCAAGGCGCAGGATGAGACCGCCAAGGATAGCCAAGGTGACCTATGCCCAACCCCAGTTCCCATAACAAACCCGTCGTGCTGATGACCATGGGGGCCCAGACCCGCAGTGGCCACGCCTACCAGGTCATGACCCACAAATACATCAAGCCTCTGGTGGAGATCAGCGGCTGCGTGCCGCTGCTGGTGCCCACCTGCTGTGGCACCGAGGATCTGGAGCAGTATCTGGACCTCGCCGACGGGGTCTATCTGAGCGGTGCTGGCTCCAACATCGATCCTGCCCTCTATGGCCAGGAGAACCTCACCCCGGAAAAGCCCCAGGACAGGGACAGGGATCTGTTTGATATTCCCCTGGTGCGCGCCGCCCTCGACCGTGGCCTGCCGATCCTCGGGATCTGCCGCGGCATGCAGGAGATCAACGTGGCCCTGGGAGGCGACATTCACCAGAAGGTCTATTGCGAGCCGGGTTATGACGATCATCGGGAGGATGCGGATGACCCGGTGGACGAGCAGTATGGCGAGAGCCATCAGGTCGAGCTGGTGCCCGGTACCTGGCTGGCCGAGCTGATGGGGCAGCCGTCGATTCCGGTCAACTCCCTCCACGGGCAGGGGATCAAGACGCTGGCCAAGGGGCTGGCCCCCCTGGCCCATGCCGAAGACGGGCTGATCGAGGCGATCCACGCACCCGCCCTCTCCCCCTTCCTGCTGGCGGTGCAGTGGCACCCGGAGTGGAAAGCCAGCGAGAACCCCCACTCCATCAAGCTCTTCACCGCCTTTGGCGACGCCTGCCGCCGGTTCAGGCAGCAGGTCGGCTAGTCGCCGACCCCTTGCCCTTGAGCCTGGACAGGGCCCCGTACATCGGGGGCTGCCCAGAGGCATCCGACGTGGCGGGCCTGTGAAACCCACACGCCATCAAGCTGCCCACTGCCTTCGGCGACGCCTGCCGCCCGCTCAGGCAGCAGACGGGCTAGTCGCCAAATCCCTTGCCCTTGAGCTTGGGCAGGGCCCCGCGATCAGGGCGCAGGGTTCGGCAGACATCCAGCCCCTTGAGGCCCCGCTGGATATGGTCCGGGGCCTGCCCGAGCACCATGCCGTTGCCGCGATAGAGACGGGCATCCTCCAGCTCGAACAGCTCGCCGCCGATGAGCAGTTGCTCCCGGCCATTCACCACCTTGCCCCGTTTCAGGGGCAGGGTCATGTCCACCTGGATCTCGCCGGTGGCACACCCCTCGCGCCAGCGCGCCTCGTCGGAAAACGGGGAGATGGCGATCTCCCGCCAGGATCCGTCCCTGAACTCCATCCGGTAACGGTCTTGCACCAGATCGCATCCCGCCAGCATCATGGGGATCGCCAGCCAGATGACACCCTTCATTCCCTTCACGCCCTTGCTCCCTTGTTGTTATTGCCAGATATAGATCACGGAATCTGTCCCTCACCCCCAGCTCAGAGCAGCAGGGTGGCCAGATCCTGCAGCTGCCCCAGCTCCACATCCGGCAGCAGCGACAACGACTGCCAGGACTGACCGCTCTCGTTGAGCCAGGCGGCCCGAAAGCCGTGCAGCCTGGCCCCCAGTACGTCGGTCACCGGGTGATCCCCCACATGAAGGATGCGGCCGGGGGCCAGCCCCAGGGCCTCTTGCACCTGCACGAACATGTCGGGCGCCGGTTTCATTCTGGCTCCCGCTCCCGCCTTGCAGACCAGGGTGAAGTAGCCAACCAGACCCGCCTGCTCCAGATCCAGGTTGCCGTTGGTGATCACCGCCAGCGGGTAGCGCGCCGCCAGACGAGCCAGCAGGGCGTGAGTCGCCTCGCTCACCTCTATCTTCGAGCGCTCGGCCATGAAGCCGGTGAACACCGCCCGGGCCTGCTGCTCCGCCAGCCCGGGCTCCATGCCCCCCTGCACCAGGGCCTCGCGAATGCCCCACTGGCGCGCCAGGCTGACGTCGTGGCTCAGCGCCGGGTGGTCCAGCAGCAACTGGCGCTTGAGCGCGAGCCAGCGCGGCTTGTCCAGCATGGCGGTAGCCAGGTATTCGCTGCGCAGGTGGTCCAGCATCCACTGTTCCGCCCGCGCGATGGCGGGGCCGTTGTCATAGAGGGTGTCGTCCAGATCGAACGAGATGGCGGCCACCGGCTGCCAGCGACGGTAAAACTGCATGGCTGTTCCTCTTTACTCCTCATCCTCTGGCGTTGCGAGCTCCCGCCTGACCGGGGCGACGCGGAGATTGTCATCCCCGCAGATCGCACACCACATCACTCATCCTCCGGCGTTTCCGGATCCCGCTTCGCCCGCGGGTGGGCACTGTCATATACCTTGGCCAGATGCTGGAAGTCGAGGTGGGTATAGATCTGGGTGGTGGAGAGATCCGCATGCCCCAGCAGCTCCTGCACCGCCCGCAGATCGCCGGAGGATTCCAGCATGTGGGTGGCGAAGCTGTGGCGCAGCTTGTGGGGATGCACGTGGGCATTGAGCGCCTGCTTGTTGCCCCAGCCGTCGAGCCGCTCCTGTACAGAGCGGGCCGAGAGCCGCTGCCTGCGCTTGGAGACGAACAATGCCTCCCCCTCGTCACCGGCCAGCAGGGGGCGTACCTTGAGCCACTTGTGCAACCACTCCACCGCCATCCGCCCGATGGGCAGCACCCGCTCCCGCGAGCCCTTGCCGATCACCCTGAGCTGGCGCTCGTCGAGCTTCACGTCCGCGAGGTTGAGCCCCACCAGCTCGGCAAGGCGCAGGCCGGAGGAGTACATCAGCTCCATGATGGCGCGATCCCGCACCGCCAGCGGATCCTGCTCGTCGGTGATGTTGAGCAGCTGGTACATCTCGTCCACGTCCAGGTTCTTGGGCAGGGGCCGCCCCTGCTTGGGGGTGACGATGCCCCGCGCCGGGTTGGCGGTGAGCCGCCCCTGGCGAACCTGCCAGTCGCAGAAGCTGCGCAGGGCCGACACCTTGGTGGCAAGGGAACGGGGCGCCAGCCCCCCCTTGTGCATCCGGGTCACCAGACTGCGCACCTGGCTCGCCTCGAGCCGGGCCCAGTCGTCGACCCCGAGCTTCACCAGCTCGGCGGTCATGGCTTCCAGGTGGGCCTGATAGTTGCTGCGGGTGTGGGGGCTGAGCTGGCGCTCGACCCGCAGGTATTCGATAAAGGCGTTCAGCTCCCCCGCCAGTGCGACCGGCAGGGGGTCGGCGGCAGGGGGCGTCCTGGCAGCGGATCGGGTCGTTGCCTTAGCCACGGGCCAGCTCGGGCAGACGCAGCTGCAGCAGACGCCCCAGCTGACCCAGCAGCAGGGTGTCGTTGTGGGGGGTGAAGTGGCTGGGATCCGAGCTCGCGAAGGCCAGCACGCCGAGCTCCCCGAGCCGCATCAGGGCCACCGAGTTGACCAGCACATCATTGCCAAACAGCGCCTGCTTCTCGCTCTGGTTGAGGCGGCCGAAATAGTAGTCCGTGCCGGGCAGGCGCTGCCCCAGCAGTTGTTCGAGCTGTTTGCCCTGCGCCAGGAAACGCTGCTCGGGGCCGCTCAGCTGGAAATGCCTGGGATTGAGCCAGAGCCGCAGGCCGGTGAGTCGCAGCCGCTGGACGAAGGCCTTGCCCATCACGGCGCTCAGCTCGAACAAGGTCTGGCAGCCGTAGATCTCCCCGTAGAGATCCGCGTAAACCCGAAAGATCCGCTCGTTCTCGCTGGCGACCCCCATCAGTTCGGTGATCTCCTGCTCCAGCTGCTCGATGCGCTCCCGCTGTCTGTCCAGCTGGCGCTCCACCAGGGAGATGGTGCCCTTTTGCCCATGGGGAATGCGGATCTTGTCCAGCATGGCCCCGTGACGCAGGAAAAACTCGGGATAACGGGCCAGGTACTCCAGCACTGTGGCTTCATCCACCAGTGATTCCTGCCGTTTGAGTTCGCTCATAACTTGGTTGATCCATCCGAAAAAGGGGCCAAGGGCCCCGATATGATCCGTTGATGGAGCGGGATCACCCGCTCCTTGTCTACAACTCTATCTGGCCGTCAAAGACGTGCTCGGCCGGTCCCGTCATGTAGACGGGCTGACCCGGTCCCTTCCAGGCGATGGTCAGCTTGCCACCCGGCAGGGTGACGGTGACCCGCTCCTTGAGCTTGCCCTGGCTGATGCCTATCACCACGGCCGCACAGGCCCCGGTCCCGCAGGCCAGGGTCTCGCCCACCCCGCGCTCGAAGACCCGCAGCTTGATCTCGCTGGCGTTGACCATCTCCATGAAGCCGACGTTGACCCGCTCGGGGAAGCGCTCGTGGCGCTCCATGATGGGTCCCAGGGTCTCCACCGGCGCATCGGCCACCGAGGGCACCTCGATGACGCAGTGAGGGTTGCCCATGGAGACGGCACCGCACATCACGGTGTGATCCTGGGCCCGCAGCAGATACGTCTTCTCCGCCTTCTGGGCACGGAACGGGATCTTGCCCGGCTCGAACTGGGGCACCCCCATGTTGACCGTGACCTGGTTCTCCCCTTCCAGCTGCAGGGTGATGCGGCCCCGGGCGGTGCTGACCGCGATGCGATCCCGGTTGACCAGCCCCTTGAGACGCACGAAACGGGCGAAGCAACGGGCCCCGTTGCCGCACTGTTCCACCTCGCTGCCGTCGGCATTGAAGATGCGGTAGTGGAAGTCGAGCTCGGGGTCATAGGGCGGCTCCACCAGCAACAGCTGGTCGAAGCCGATACCGAAGTGACGATCCGCCAGCTTCTTGATGATGTCGTTGCTGAAGAACACCTTCTGGGTGACGCCATCCACCACCATGAAGTCGTTACCGAGGCCGTGCATTTTGGAAAACTCAATCAACATCGCGCGTTCCTGTCTCACCGTTAATCACGCTCTCACATGGAGGAACGCTGAAAATCCATCCATCACGGCAGCAGGTGCTCGCCACGCCAGAGATCCGCCAACTGCTCCCGCTCACGGATGAGGTGCGCCTGGTCACCGTCCACCAGCACCTCGGCCGCACGGGGTCGGGTGTTGTAGTTGGAGGACATGGTAAAGCCGTAGGCGCCAGCGGAACGCACCGCCAGCAGGGAGCCCTCGGCAATCGCCAGGGTACGCTCCTTGCCGAGGAAGTCGCCGGTCTCGCACACCGGGCCCACCACGTCATAGAGTGCCTTCTCGTGGGTCGCCCGGCTGTCCACCTCGATGATGTTCATCCAGGCGCCGTAGAGGGAGGGGCGCAGCAGATCGTTCATGCCGGCGTCGATCAGGGCGAAGTTGCGAGTCTCGCCGGGTTTGAGGAACTCGACCCGGGTCAACAGCACACCGGCGTTGGCGACGATGGCGCGGCCCGGTTCGAACAAGAGGGTCAGATCCCGGCCCGCCAGCTTCTGCTTGAGCGCCTCGGCATACTCGGTGGGGTGCGGCGGCTGCTCGGCGCCGTAGTTGACCCCCAGACCGCCGCCCACGTCCAGGTGATGGATGTGGATGCCTTCCGCCGCCAGCTCGTCGATGAGCTTGAGCAGCTTGTCCGCCGCCTCCATAAAGGGATTCAATTCAGTGAGTTGCGAGCCGATGTGGCAATCCACCCCCTTGATCTCGATGTGGGCCATGGTCGCCGCCTTGCGGTAGATGGCGGGCGCCTGTTCGATGGGGATGCCGAACTTGTTCTGCTTGAGGCCGGTGGAGATATAGGGGTGCGTGCCTGCGTCGATGTCCGGGTTGACCCGCACCGAGACCCGCGCCTTCTTGCCCATGCTGCCTGCGACCCGGTTGAGGCGCTCCAGCTCGGCTTCGGACTCCAGGTTGAAGCAGAGGATCTCTTTTTCCAGCGCAAGGCGCATCTCGGCTTCGCTCTTGGCGACACCGGAGAAGACCACCTTGGCCGGATCACCGCCCGCCGCCAGCACCCGGGACAGCTCGCCGCCGGAGACGATGTCAAAGCCCGAACCGAGACGTGCCAGCAGATTGAGCAGGGCCAGGTTGGAGTTGGCCTTGACCGCGTAGCAGATCAGGTGGGGAATGTCGCCAGCCGCCTGGTCGAAGGCATGCCAGTGGCGTTCCAGGGTGGCGCGGGAGTAGACATAGAGCGGAGTGCCGTACTGGTCGGCAAGCTGTTGCAGGGGAAGCTGTTCGGCCTGAAGCTGACCGTCTGCGTCGTAGTTAAAGTGATCCAAGGGGGCGGTTCCTTCCTAGATTATTGCGGCGCGGCCTCTGAGGCCGGTGTAGCGGTCGCAGGCGAGGCGGCTTGCGGTGTACTCTCTGTCTTGGGCGGTGTCTGCTCTGCAGGTGCGGGCTGTTCGGCCGGCGGCATGTAGAGCGGCCCCGTCAGGCCACAGGCGGCCAACCCGAGCGACAGCGACGCGGCAAACAGGCACTTGGTGAACTGGGTAATCATAATGGTTCGCTGCGAAAAAATTTTTGGCCCTCTATAATCGCACTCACATTGTTAAAAGCAACAGGATAAACCGATGAAGGATCACGAGTATCACGCCCTGACCGACGCCTTTTTCCAGTATGTGGAAGACACCATCGACGAGGGGTATCCGGATATCGACTGCGAACGCGCCGGCGGGGTGCTGACCCTGAGCTTCGAGAACAAGACCAAGGTCATCATCAACAAGCAGGAGCCCCTGCACCAGATCTGGGTCGCTACCCGGGAAAACGGCTTCCACTTCGAGCTGCGCGGTGACAGCTGGATCGACAACCGCTTCGGCGACGAGCTCAAGGCCCTGCTGACTCGGGCCTGCACCACCCAGGCCGGCGAGCCCGTGGTCTTCTCATGACGGATCTGCATCCCGAAGGTGCCCGCCATGCGGTGATCTGGCTGCACGGGCTGGGGGACTCCGGCGCCGGCCTCGCCCCCCTGGTGGAGGCGCTGGCCCTGCCCGCCGACCTGCCCGTCCGCCATCTGCTGCCCGATGCGCCCGAGCGCCCCATCACCATCAACATGGGCTACAGGATGCGCGGCTGGTACGACATCAAGAGCTTCGAGGATCCGGCGGATCGCGCCGTGGAGTCCCATGTCAGGGAGTCAGCGGCCCGTATCGCCGCGCTGATCGAACAGTTGGTGGCCGAGGGTTTCCCCCCCGAGCGCATCGTGCTGGCCGGCTTCTCCCAGGGGGGCGTCATCGCCTCTTTCACCGCCCTGCGCCATCCGGTGCCACTGGCTGGCCTGCTCTGCATGTCCACCTATCTGGCGGTACCCGATGCCCTGCAAGCAGAGATGAGCGAGGCGGCCCGCGCCCTGCCCATCTGCTACATGCACGGCATCTATGACGACGTGGTGAACCTCTCCATGGGCTGGGACGCCAAGAACCGGCTGGAAGCGGCGGGACTCAGCCCCGAGTGGCACGAGTACCCCATGCGCCACGAGATCTGCCGCCCCCAGCTGGGCGACATTCGCAGCTGGTTGCTGGCCCGCCTCGGCGCCTGATTGTCGGCTCACGGGTAAGACAACGGCCTGCATCAGCAGGCCGTTTGCTTTCATCCCTGACGGCGATGCTCGACGGCATCCCCCCACTGGCTGCGCCCCCTCCACGCCTGATTCCCGCACCACGGATACGACAACGGCCTGCATCATGCAGGCCGTTTGCCATCTTGCCGGTGCTGTTATCAGCGCATCATCCTACTTCCCGCGCCGCTCCTGGGGTGTCCCGCTGCGGGCTCTGGCTGCGGTAGGGGATCACATCGAGTTTGTCACCCACCTGCACGATTTCGTAGTACTGGGGCAGGTTGAAGTTGCTGAACTGACCCGCATTGCTGAATCGCTCGTGACCCGAGGTGTAAAACCGGTTCACCCCCTGTACCAGTTCGTCCTTGTTGCCGGCGAAGTGCTGGTAGATCTCCACCCGATTCGCCTCGTCCAGGATATAGATGTTGGTGCCTGCATCCCGGGTATCGAAGAAGAACTGCACCAGCCCTTCGCTGGCGTAGGCGTCGACGATGCCGGGCAGATGCTGGCTGTGAGTCTTGTCGAGGCGCAGCGGCAGGTGATCCAGCTTGTTGTGGGAGATGTGGCGGTAGAAGTCGATGGCGTTTTCCAGCTTCTTGACCGACACCCCGCGCCGCTCGAAGAAGATGCCGTACTTCTCCTTGCCGAGCGCCAGCGTCTTGACCAGCTGCTGCTTGTCCCGGGCCAGGCGCAACTCGATGCATTCAGCCACAAGCTGCTGGAAGCGGGTGCGCACCAGGGAGCGGAAGTGCTGGCTGTAGCAGAACACCTCGATCATCTCGGGGGCCGCGGCATCCTGGTGCATCTTGCCGAGGATGGTGGTGAGGGCGTCCACCACGGCTTCCTCCCCCTCGAAGTGCAGGGTGCGGATCTCGCTCCAGGAGTTGCGATAGACGAGATCCACGGATCCCACCAGACACTCCTGGTTGCGACCGAACGAGAAGACATCGGCGGCGTTGGCATCGAACTCGATCACCTGCCCCACCCAGTGGCTGGACGGGTCCGTCTCCAGGTTCAGGAAGATGGAGAGCTGGCGGATCTCGCACGGCCGGCTCAGGGCTAGGTTGGTCGCACGGGGATACTTGACCGGGAAGGTCCCGGAGAGATCGCGACAGAACTGATGCAGGTTGTCGATGTGCAGATCCGAGCCCTGGTTGAACAGGTGTACCCGGGACTGGGGCGTCAGCAGGCCGTTGAAATAGGCCCAGGCCACCAGCTTGCTGATGTAGCCGTTATATTCGAGCGGCGCCCGGCCAATGATGTCGGCGGGTTCGAGGGAATGCTTGTAGAGATACCAGCCGGCGCGATTCAGGCGGCCGTGGGGTACCTGTACCAGGCTGAGATCCGGCTCGCCGAGATCCGGCGCAATCTTGAGGTTGATGCGCTGCACCTTGCCCGGCAGGCTCTCGAATGCGGCATAGAGCTTGCGCGACAGGATGCCGATGTCTTCCGGGTTGATGGACTCGCTGATGTTGTTGCGCCGGGCGAACTGGATGAGATTGCGGTAGCTCTGCATCAGAGCCTCCAGCAACTCGGCGTAGGCCACCTTGACGTCCTCGACCTTCCACTCCTGGCGGTGATCAAGGTGGTAAAGGCGCTCCGGACTCCAGCCCCAGTAGGCTACCAGCTGGGCCATCTGCTCCCGGCGCCAGTCCGGGGAGTGATCTTCCTTGGGATGGCTCAGCCCGTCGCACACCTTCAGATAGAAGCAGCGACGCACCAGATCGAGGCGCTGCATGTCGCCGATGGACTTGAGGTAGTTGGTCACCTTGTCCAGCATCAGGCAGTAGTTGTCGAGGCGGTAGTGCATCCCCTCGTTGTGCTGGAACCAGTCGCGACTGGTAACCGACAGCAGCCGGGTGTTGGGATACTCGTGGGAGTAGGCCTCCATCAGCACCGACTTGAGCACCGCCTTGTAGGGGGAGTCGATCCCCTTGTAGAGCTGCCACAGGGCGGAGCCGAAATACTCCTCGGCAGGAATGCGATCAAAGCCCCCCAGATCGAGCCAGTCATCCTGGCTCAACTTACCGTGGGCAAACAGGCCGTTGACGTAGTCGTCGTAGTGATCGTCATATTCGGCCGGCACCAGATACCAAAGCAGCCGCTTGCCGGCGATATGCATGGCGCTGCGGTAGAACTCGTCGAGCAGCAGCAGGTGCTGGGCGCTGCCGCAGCTCTCCCCCTGCATCTGGGCATCGTTACGCTGACGGAACTTGTCTTCGGGGATCAGGAAGAAGTTGAGATCGACCCCCCGCTGCTCGGCCCACATGGAGAGGTGCTGGCACTTCTGTTCCAGCAGGGCGAGGCGCTCGCTCGACAGACCGGCCACGTGACAGACCCAGATGTCGAGATCCGAGTGGCAGCACTGACCGATGGAGGAGGTGCTCCCCATGGAGTAGAGGCCCTGGATGGACTTGTCGTGGGTACTGAGACCGCCCTGGCAGTTGGCGTTCTGGCAGAGATCCTGGATGAAGGCCTGCTGGGCCTCGTTGGCGACAAAACTCCAGATACCATGAGGCACATCCCCTGCCACATAACCGGGCAACAGGGGGTGATTGAAGTGCAGCATGACAGGCAGCAAGTGGAAAACCTGCTGCCCGTAGCGACTCATGAGATCCAGCGCTCGTTGCGTCTTGAGACGATTGAGTTCGTCGTAGCGCGCCACCAGCGTGTCGAGTTTAACCAGCAATGCCCTACCTATGGGGAAGAGAAATGACGCACCAAAACGGGGAGACGTCAAAAAAGTGTGATCATGTTAACAATACAAACAGCAGTGGTAAACAAGCCCGCACACAATCACCGGATTATTTCTGACCCCGTTCGTAACGGTATCAGCGGAAAGCAATAAAATTGCTTATTTTCAATGATTTAAAATCAATTGTTGGCTGAATGAAAATAATTTTCAGCCCCCGTTTTTGAGCTTGGCCCCGCTTTTGCGGGCTGCGCCATGAAAGCCCCTGCAAAGGGTGGTAAGATCGTTTTCCTCTCAAAAGATGAAACAACTGATTGATATGGCAGCCCGAACCCTGAAAATTGCCACTCGAAAGAGCCCACTGGCCCTGTGGCAGGCCAATTTTGTGAAAGATCGGCTGGAGGCACTCCATCCGGATCTGCAGGTCGAACTGGTGCCCATGAGCACCCAGGGTGACAAGATCCTCGACACCCCCCTCGCCAAGGTCGGCGGCAAGGGGTTGTTCGTCAAGGAGCTGGAGACTGCCATGCTGGAAGGGCGTGCCGACATCGCTGTCCACTCCATGAAAGACGTACCGGTGGAGTTCCCCGATGGACTCGGCCTGCACACCATCTGCGAGCGGGAAGACCCGCGCGATGCCTTCGTCTCCAACCGGTTCAAGCTGATAGACGAGCTGCCTCAAGGGGCCGTGGTCGGCACCTCCAGCCTGCGCCGTCAGTGCCAGCTGCGCGCTGCCCGCCCTGATCTCGTGATCCGCGACCTTCGGGGCAACGTCAACACCCGCCTCGCCAAGCTGGATGCCGGTGAATATGACGCCATCATCCTGGCCGCCGCCGGCCTGAAACGACTGGAGATGGCCCATCGCATCGCCGCCTTCATCGAGCCCGAGCAGAGCCTGCCCGCCAACGGCCAGGGGGCGGTCGGCATCGAATGCCGCCTCGACGATCACGAGCTGCACGCCCTGCTGGCGCCGCTCGAACACCCCGAGACCCGCATCCGGGTGCTGACCGAGCGCGCCATGAACCGCGCCCTGCAAGGGGGCTGTCAGGTTCCTATCGGGGCCTATGCCCTGGTACAGGGAGAAGAGGTATGGCTGCGCGGCCTGGTGGGCAGCCCGGACGGTGCCCGCGTCATTCGCGACGAGATCCGCGGCCCCCTGGCAGAGGGCGAGGCACTGGGCCACACCCTGGCCCAGCGCCTGCTGGCCGCTGGCGCCGACGTCATCCTCGCCGAGGTCTACCGGGCATGAGTGCAGCACGGGCCGGTTCGCGGTCATCTGCCCGGAGCACCGCCTGATGATCCCCCTGGTGGTGCGCCCGGCCGCCCAGGCCAACCAGCTGGTGCAGATGCTTCGCCAGCTGGGTCATGCACCGCTCTGCTGTCCGTTGCTGGAAACCCGGCCGGGATGCGACCTCCCTCACCTGGGTGACATGCTGCGAGAGGCGGACCTCGTTATCGCCGTCAGCATGCATGCCGTTCATTTTGCACATTATTTTCTGTTGCAAACTGGTCAGACCTGGCCGCATATTGATTACTTTGCAGTCGGCCAGGCGAGTGCGGATGCCTTTGCCGAGGTTGGCATCCAGGCCCTGTGCCCGGCCGATCCCCGCAGCGAAGGGCTGCTGGCCCTGCCGGCACTGCAAGGGGTGAGTGGCCGCCGGGTGCTGATCCTGCGCGGCAACGACGGGCGGGATCTCATCGCCCGGACGCTGGCCTCACGGGGCGCACTGGTGCACTATTGTGCCACCTACGAGCGCCACTACCCCGATCTTGACGGGGACGCATTGACCCGCCACTGGCAGGCAGCCGGGCTCGACAGCCTGCTCATCACCAGTGGCGAACTGTTGCAGCGGTTGCTGGCCCTGGTGCCCGGCCCGCAGCACCCCTGGCTTTATGACCGCCTGCTGGTGGTGCCCAGTCCCCGGGTGGCCGAGATGGCAGAAGGGGCTGGTTTTACCCGTATCGTGATTGCCCAAGGTGCATCCAACCAGGCTCTGGTGGCCGCCCTGGAACTGAGGAAGATGGAATGACTGAACAGCAAGAAGTCCAGCCGAGTGCCGCGGCCACCGTGGCCGACAACAACAAGCCCGCGCCCGGAACGACAGGGAGCAAGAAGGGCAGCTCTGGCACCGTGCTTGGCGGCATCGCCATCCTGCTGGCCCTGGGGCTGGCCGGTGGTCTCTATGTGCACGGACACCAGAACGCCGTTGCCCAGCAGGCCGAACTGGTAGCCCTCAAGCAGCAACTGGCCGACGCCATGACCAGAATTGATCAGGGCAGCAGCAAGGATGCCGAACAGATCGGTGCCCTCGGCAAGAGCCAGCAGCAGTTGCAGGAGGCGCTGGACGCCTTGCAGACCAAGGTGCTGGATCTGGACGACAAGCGCCCCAATGACTGGATGCTGGCGGAATCCGAATACCTGGTGCGCATGGCGGGCCGCAAGCTGTGGCTCGAACACGACATCGTCTCCGCCATCACATTGCTCGGCAACGCCGACGAGCGCATCAAGGCGCTCAACGACCCCAGCCTGATGCCCATTCGCAAGGCGCTGGCGGAAGACATCGCCAAGCTCAAGGGGATGCCGCGGGTCGATCGCGAAGGGTTGACCCTGAAGCTGGCCGCCCTCTCGGACCAGATCGAGCTGCTGCCCCTCTCCACCGTCAGCATGCCGGAAGCCAAGAGCGAGCCCGACCAGACCGTCAGCACCAACCCGGACGAGTGGCAGAGCAACCTGAAGAAGAACTGGGTCAAGTTCACCGAAAACTTCATCACCATCCGTCGTCGCGATGGCGCCGTGGAAGCCCTGCTCTCCCCGCAGCAGGAGATCTTCCTGCGGGAGAACCTCAAGACCAAGCTGCTGCAGGCCCAGCTCGCCGTCTATCGCGAACAGCAGTCCCTCTATGTCGACAGCCTGGAGAAGGCCCAGCGCTGGCTGACCCAGTATTTCGATGCCGACAACAGCGCCACCCAGTACATGCAGTCCGAGCTCGACAAGCTCAAAGGCGAGCAGATCCAGTTTGACTACCCGGATCAGTTCAAGACCCAGACCATGCTGGAACAGGTGCTGACCGAACGCCTGCAACGCATCCTGGCCGGCAACTGAGGAGGAGACCATGATTCGTCTGATCGTCATAGTCGCCGTGATGGTGGCGGGCCTCATCTTCGGTCCCGAAGCCTCCGGCAACAAGGGTTATGTGCTCATCTCGCTGGGCAACTACACGGTGGAATCCTCGGTCACCAGCGCGGTGATCCTGGCGGTGCTGTTCTACGGCGCCCTGCTCATCGTGGAATGGGTGCTGGCCCGCCTGTTCGGCCTGCGCCGCAAGACCCAGGGCTGGTTCGGCTCCCGCCGCCGCCGCAAGGCCAACCTGCAAACCGTCAATGCCACCCTGGCCATGGCAGAGGGGCACTACAACCAGGCCGAGAAGCTCCTCATCAAGGGCGCCGACAACAGCGACACCCCGCTACTCAACTACCTGAGCGCCGCCCGGGTGGCCCAGGCCCGGGGCGATGACGTGCGCCGGGATCACTACCTGCAGAAAGCTCAGGAAGAGAACCCCAAGGCAGAGCTGGCACTGACCCTGATCCAGACCCAGTTGCAGATTGAGCAGGGCCAGTACGACAGCGCCCTCGGTCGCCTCGAGTCCATCTATGCCCTCAACCCGCGCCACCCCATGGTGCTGGATCAGCTGCGTCAGGTGTATCTGGCCCGTGAAGACTGGGCGGCCCTCATCGATCTCGCCCCTGCCCTGCGCAAGGTGGGCAAGCTGACCGCCCAGCAGGAAGAGACCCTGCTGCACCAGGCGTGGTGCGGTCGTCTGGAGGCCGCCAGCGGCTCCCTCGACACCCTGCGCACGGTCTGGCAGGGTCTGCCCCGCAAACAGCGCCAGGATCCCGTGCTGCTGGCCAGTTACGGGGATCGCCTGCGCCGATTGGGGGCCGATGCCGAAGCCGCCGATCTCTGGCTGGAGGCCCTGCGCAAGGATCCCTCCCCCGAGCTGTTCGCCCGCCTGCCCAAGCTCAAACTGGACGACTACCAGCCCATGCTGACCCTGCTCAGAAAGATCCAGGATCAGCCTGGCGCCGAAGCCGCGCTGGCCCGGGTCTGCCTGCTGGCCGGTCAACTGGACGAAGCCCAGCGCCTGCTGGAGCAGGAAGTGGCGAAGGCGCCTGATGCCGCCCTCTACCACGCCCTCGGCCAGGTGATGGACAAGCGCCGCCTGACCAACAAGGCCAACGAGTACTACCGCCAGGCATTGCAGCTGGCCGACGTCTGATCGGCGCATCTGCCTGAATATGGTTTGCATCTTCTCCTCCGAATAGATGGAGATCTCGATGGGACAGGGCGTAAACGAACACAACACAATTACTCTGATTTTTAAACTGGCCCTGGTCGAGCAGATTGAAGAAGGCAAGCTCACCTATAAACAGACGCAGACGCGTTATGACACTCAGGGCCGCTCTACCTGAGCTAGGTGACGGACACCTGCTCACGCAAAATAGTGGCAACTAAGAGATGAATGCCGAGTCGATGGTGATCGAGAAAACACTGAAGCAACAACGTGACCACGGAGAGCTTATTCATCATTCGGACCACCAGGTGCAGTATTGTTCGGGGTTGTATCAGTCATTGCATGAACAACACGGGGTCAAATGCTTGATGACAGATACTCATAACTGTCACCAAAATGCACTGAGATCTTGAAAAGAGAGTCACTGCTGCAAAGCCTGCAGAGGCTGGCGCAGGCGGGGAAAAGTGCGAAAGGCAGTGGATACTTATAACCTGGAGCAACCGCATCAGGCATTGAAATACAGAACCCCTGATGTGACGCATCGGGGGTTCTGAGTGCTAAAAGCTAGCTGAAAATGTGTAGACCTATCTCAGGACTAGACACCATATTCCAGATCGGACGGAGGGGGATCAGTGCCCCGCCAGTTTCATCTGCTCGACCAGTACGGAGCCGGTCTTGAGGCTGGAACGCTCATCCTCATCACTGCCCACCGCCACGATATGGCTGAACATGTCGGCTAGATTGCCTGCAATGGTGATCTCCTCCACAGGATAGAGGATCTCGCCATTTTCAACCCAGAAACCGGCTGCGCCGCGGGAGTAATCACCATTGACGATGTTGACCCCCTGCCCCATCAGCTCGGTCACCAGCAGCCCGGTACCCATCTCTTTGAGCATGCCCTGGAAGTCCTGGCCGGTATTGGAAACCTGCCAGTTATGGATACCCCCGGCATGGCCCGTGGTGGTCAGGCCCAGTTTGCGGGCGGAGTAGGAGGTGAGCAGCCAGCTCATCAGCTCGCCGTTGCGGATGATGTCCATGTCGCGGGTGCGAACCCCTTCCCCGTCGAACGGGGTGCTGGCAAGTCCTCCCGGCAAGTGGGGGAACTCCTGGATGGTGAGCCACTCGGGCAGGATCTGCTTGCCCAGTTTGTCCAGCAGGAAGCTCGACTTGCGATAGAGGTTCCCCCCACTGATGGCCATCACCAGATGGCCCCACAGACCGGCAGCGGTATCGGGGTGGAACAGCACAGGGGCATGGCGGGTGCTGATCTTGCGAGCCCCCAGGCGGGAAACAGTGCGCTCCACCGCCTCGTCAGCGATGCGCTGGGGACTCCACAGCCCGTTCAGGGAGCGGCTGGAGGAGTAACCGTAGTCGCGCTGCATGTCGCCATCCTGCTCGCCGATCAGTACGCAGCTCAGGGAGTTGCGCGATGCAGCATAGCCTTTTACGAAGCCGTGGCTGTTGCCATAGACCTTGACGCCCAGGTGGCTGGAGAAACTGGCTCCGTCAGAGTGCTTGATGCGGGCATCCCGCCCCAGGGCCAGCCGCTCGCACTCGATGGCCAGCGCGATGCCACGCTGGGGATCCAGCTCGATTTGGTGGCACAGTTGCAGGTCCGGGGCATCCCAGGCCAGCAGATCCGCATCCGCAAGACCGGCGCAGTCATCGGGAGAGGTGTGGCGGGCGATCTCCATGGCCGCTTCCACAGCGGCGCGAATGGCCGGCTTGGTCAGATCCGTGGTGGAGGAGGACCCCTTGCAACCGTCGCGATAGACGGCGATGCCGAGTGCGCCATCCTTGTTGAATTCGATGCTTTCCAGCTCGCAGCCCCGGGTGTTCACCGAGAGGCCGGTCTGTTTGCTGATGGAGACTTCGGCAAGCCCGGCGCCCAGCCCTTTCGCTATCTCAAGGGCCTCGGCGACCACGGCCTCGAGATGGGATTGATCCTGGCGGATTTGATCTTGCTGGTCCATAACTCACATCTGTATGAAGGGAAGGAAAGGGGCTAAGCATATCAGACCCCTGCGCCCAGCGGGAGAAGCTGGTAACATATCCGCCAAACGTGAATGACAGGAATACAGAGACCGATGAGTCAATATCAAGACGACAACGAGTGGGAAGACTGGGGCCCCAGCAAGAGCCAGCTCAAGCGTGATGCCGAGGCATTGCAGAAGATGGGGGAAGAGATCGTCTCCCTGAGTCACAGCGAGCTGGAGAAGATCCCCCTGGATGAAGAGCTTGCCGAAGCGGTCGAGCTGGGCCGCAAGCTCAAGCCGAAGAAGGATGAGTCCTTCCGCCGCCATCTCCAGTTCATCGGCCGTCTGATGCGTAGCCGCGATGTCGCCCCCATCGAAGAGGCCCTCTCCATCATCAAGATGCGTCACTCCACCGTGAACGCCCGCCTGCACCGCCTCGAACAGTGGCGCGAGCGGCTGATCACCGAAGGCGACAGCGCCCTCAACGAGCTGATGTCCCAGTTCCACGAGCTGGATCGCCAGAAGCTGCGTCAGCTGATCCGCACCGCCAACAAGGAGCGGGAGCTGAACAAGCCGCCGGTAGCCTATCGCGAGATGTACCAGTACCTGCGCGGTGAAATTGAAGATCTGTTGTAAGTGATGACTCACGTCCGCCTTATGGCGGCGTGCAGTACACAATCAAACGGGGCCGAAATGGCCCCGTTTTTTCATGCGATTTCCGCTCAGCTGCCTGCCATGCACTGGGTATGAGTAGCAGGTTGCAGATAGGGGACCAGCAGGGGTGCCATCCCCTTGAGCACCTGTACAGGCAGCGCCGACGTGAAGCGGAACTTGTCGGACTGGCTGCCGGGTACATAGGCCGTCAGCGTGCCGAAGTGATCATCCCCGATGTAGAAGACGAACGTCGCAGTTCGGTTGCGAGCCAGTGAACTGGTCACATTGCCGTAGCGACCGACCGTCTCGATCCGGTTGTCCCCGGTCCCCGTCTTGCCCCCCAGGGCCAGGACAGTACCATCCTGCAAGGCGAAGGCCCCGGCGATGCGCCGCGCCGTCCCCCCTTCCACCACCTTGGAGAGTGCATTGCGCAAGGCGTTGGCCACCTCGGCAGGCATCACCCGTTCCCCCTGGGTGTTCGCCGGCTCAAAGACGGTGGCGAAGGGGGTCCCCTTGGCAAAGGAGAGGTGCTCGATGCGCAGGGTCGGCGCACGAATACCGCCGTTCTGGATGATCCCCATCAGCTCGGCCAACGCAGCAGGACGATCGCCCGAGCTGCCCAGTGCGGTCGCCAGGGACGGAACCAGGTGATCGAACGGGTAACCCAGGCGAGCCCAGCGCTGATGGATGTCGAGGAAGGCCTCAACCTCCAGCATGGTGCGGATCCGGCTATCCCGGGCACTGCGATGACGGGTCTTGAACAGCCAGCTGTAGACCTCCTGACGCTCGTCACGGCTGGCGGTTACCGCATCGGTAAAGGTGGCCTTGTCAAACTCCTTGAGATAGGCAAGCAACCACAGCTCAAGTGGATGCACCCGTGCGATATAACCTTGATCCGGCAGAGAATATTTGCCAGGGCCGTAATTGGTATAGAGCTGCTCTATGCGCTTCTCGGTCAATTTCTCCCGCGGCAGGCGCTTGGCCAGGAAAGCGGCAAAATCGGCCTGGGAGGCTTCCGGCATCAGATAGCGATGCACGGCGGCGAGACGCACCGCGCTGGGTTTGAGACCATCGAGGAAGGTATCGAGCTGCTCTTCTGCACTCTTGCCACGATATTTGCGCCAGAACCTCAGCAGATAGGTCTGGCCCTCCTTGTCGGCAAACTTGGCCAGATACTCGGTACGGCGAGGATCCCTGTCATCTTTCAACAACTGGGCACGATTTCCCTCCTTGTAGAGGCTGTAGCGGACGATGTCCCGCATCAAGCGCACGAAGGGCAGGTTGATGGATTCCCGCAGCGCATCGCGAATGGGCGGGATGCGACCGTTGTCTTCCTTGCGGAAGTTGTTGAAGGTGTGCATGCCACCGCCGGTAAAGAAGCCTTCATAGGGACTTGCGGAATACTTGCGGTCCAGTGCGGCCTCCAGCATCACCGGCAGGCTTCTGTCCTTGGCACTCATCAGATAGGCGATGGCCCAGCGGCTGATGTTGTCCTGATCGGACACTTCGATCTTTCGCAGGCTCTCCACCGGCATGTTGCCGTAGCTGTCATGCAACTCGGTGACAATTTCGAGATAGGTCGTCAGTACCCGCAACTTGGCGGTGGATCCCAGTTCAAGCTTGCTGCCCTCATTGATGTCGAACGGCTGGTCCGTGTTGTCGGTCTGCACCCTCACCTTGACCCCTTCCGGCGTCTTCTCGAACAGGGTAAAGCTGTACTTCACATCACCCGTCTTCTCCGGCGAGAGCAGGCGCTCACCAAACAGACCCACCTGGGCTGCGAATGCAGGGTCTGCCAGTTGCTGCAGATACCGTGACACCTCGTTCTGCAGCGGCATATTGAGGGTGGTGTTGGCCGTCAGATCCATGCGGTCCAAATCATAAAGCTGCACCCCGAGCTGACGACTGAGACGAGTGCGAGCCACCTGCAGTCCCTTGTTGTTGTTGACTCGAGTGATGGCAGGTGCCTGCAGGAAATCGCGGAAGACCAGCTTGGCCTTGAGAGCCGACTCCATCAGGGGGGGCGTGATCATTCCCTCCTGCACGAAGAGTCGCAGATAGCTGTCTGTCAGGGTAGACAGTGCTTCTCTACCCTGCGCCAGGTAATAGGAAGGACGGCGGTGGGCGATCATCAGGGAGACAACCTGGCGCAAGGCAAGCCCCTGCTCGGCCAGGGTAGAATCCTGGTTGCGAGCGGGATCCAGCAGTCGATTCACCTCATCAACATTGGCGCCAAACCAGACCCAGAGGCCATCACCGAGACCGTGCACCTCGCCATAACCGGGCGCTGCAGAGAGCGGGACCGAGTTGAGGTAGGCCCAGGCAACCAGCTTGCGGGCCTCCAGGGTCTCGGGCCCCAGCCGATAGGCACGAACGCTGGCCGAGACCATCTGGCGGATCTTCTCGGTCGGCGAAACGGTCAGTCCATCGGGAGAATGACGATACTTCTCCACCTGGGTCGCCAGAGTGCTGCCGCCAGCAGATTGATCCTGCATATCCAGCGCCTTGCCCACCTGAGACAGCGCCGCCTTGGCAAATCGCGGCCAGTCTACGGCCGGGTTGGCCAGCGGTTCCTTGTTGCTCAGGAGTTCACGGTTCTCGATAAACAGCAGAGACTGGATGACCAGGGGCGGTATGGCATTGAAATCCGGATAGTAATGAGTCGGATACTTGTACTGGTAGAAAGGCTCGGCACGGCAGTCATAGAGTGTCAATCCTGCCTGGACCTTCTCGGTATAAGGCACGAAGAAACCGTGGCTGGCGTAGTTGTAGAGCGCATCGGAAAAACGGACCTGTTCGCTCACCTGGTAGCCACGCTGAACGAGACGTTCCTGGATCATGGGCATCAGCACATAACCGAGTCGCTTGTCGAACGGGCCGTCGTCGGGGAAGGCAATTTGCTTGCTGGGGCCGGGTTCGATCTGATAGGTCAGGGTGGCCGCATAGCGGGAGATCTCCTGTGACTGCAGTCGGGAGGTCTTCATTTCATAACCCACCAGGGCGATCACGGCAGCCAGGCAAAGCAAGAAGATAAAACAGAACAACCAGCGCCACCAGGGTCGGCGTTTACGCTGCTGTTGCCCGTCCGCATTAGGTACGGATGAATCCTGAGATGCCACTTTATTTGAATCCGTCTGTTTTGATGCGCCCATATCAGCCCCACCATGGTTGCGCAATTTATTGTCTTTCAATCAAGCTTAGTCGTTTCAAGTCAAGGGCTTGAAATCTATTGACCGCTTTGCAGCGATGTTAACAGGGCGATTGTGAAAATGGGAGCCGATTGTTGCAACGCGGCAAGAGATCCGAGCTGCGGCATGAAAATGAAACACCGGCCAGAGGCCGGTGTTAACGAGAGCGGGGCGGTATTATTTGCTGGTGCTCATACTCTTCAGCTTGGTACTCAGCTCCTTGCGCTCCTTGGAAAGCTCGGCATTTTTGATGATATGGTCATCTACACGCTCTTCATAATCGGTCCGCATGTTGGCGATGATGGCCTGAACCTCGTCAATGCTCATGCCGGGCTTGATATAGTCACTCAGGTTGTCGAGCAACAGTACCCGCTTCTGGTTGTCACGGATCTTTTTCTCGTTGTCCGCGATTTCACGCTTGAGCTTGTTCTGACGGCGGGACATACGCACATATTCCAGCACATCGTTGAAGGTTGACTTGTTTACTTGTTCCATATCGGTACCACTGAGTGAAGGTGAATAAAAACAGGCGGAGAGTCCCATACCAGAAAAAAAACCGAAACCATGGCACGGGCAAACCCGGAATGCCCCTTACTCTACCGAGTTATGATTCAGATACAACCCCAATCGCAGCGCGGGCGGCGGGTTTAGACAGAACGGCTCCGACTGGGTTATTACGCTAAAAATGATGAAAACGGAGAGAGCCAACATGTGGGTTCAATGCGGCCAGAGCAGCCGCAACTTTTTCCGGTACAGGCAGGCAACAAGTGAACGACGAACAGCACCATAGTGCCCGCTTGCCTTCCAGTGAGTGCTGAATTTCAGGCAATAAAAAACCCCGCTCGAGTGAGCGGGGTTTCTTGTATTGGGTGCCTGGCAGTGTCCTACTCTCGCATGGCGAATGCCACACTACCATCGGCGCTACAGCGTTTCACTTCTGAGTTCGGCATGGGGTCAGG